>JBIPMZ010000217.1:0-4376 GCA_044376165.1 Cyanobium sp. | reverse complement strand
ATGGGGCTGGAGGAGGCGATGGCCCGCAGCGCCGAACTGCTCGCCGAGGCGGCCGAACGGCTGCTGCACCTGGTGCTGGCGGTGCGGCGGTAAGGCCATGCCGTTTTGTCCAAGGCCATGCCGTTTCGTCCAGCGCAACAACCATCCCCGACCGCTATTCCGGAGAGGAGGTGTCCGGCACTCCGGTACGGTTGGCTACCTTGCCAGCCTGCCCGGGGGCTCCCCTCGTCATGGTTGCGCGAAAGAAGATGGGATTCTTCGTTGCGCGAAAGAAGAGCGGATTCTCCCGTCTTGCCGAGATGGAAACGGAACGCTACGCCTCGCGAGCCGCCAGGAGAGGGCCCGCTTGTCGCTAACCTATTACTCTTCCCAAGGTCCGCCAGGCACGGGCGTCCCTCCCTCGCCATGCTGCGCCTTCTCCACACCGCCGACTGGCAGATCGGCAAGCCCTACGGCACCGTCGCCGACGAGCAGAAGCGCTTTCGGCTGCAGCAGGAGCGCCTTGCCGCGGTCGGGCGAATCCGTGAGCTGGTGGGGCTGGAGGGGGCGCAACTCGTGCTGGTGGCCGGTGATCTCTTCGATTCCCCCACCCCGGCTCCCGCCGCCGTGCTGGAGGTGTTGGAGGCCATCGGCGCGATGGCGGTGCCGGTGTTGGTGATCCCCGGCAACCACGACCACGGCGCCGCCGGCACCGTGTGGCACCGGGAGGATTTCCAGCGCCACCAGCGGCAGCTGGCCCCCAATTTGCTGTTGCTGCTCGATCGCCAGCCGCTGCTGCTGGAGCAGGCGGTGGTGCTGCCCTGCCCGCTGCTTCGCAACCAGGACACCAGCGATCCCACCCAATGGCTGCAGGGGCTCGACTGGAGCCAGCTGCCCGCCGACCGCCCCCGCCTGGTGCTCGCCCATGGCGGTGTGCAGGGCTTCGGGGGGCGGGATTATGCGGCGGAGGAGGCGCAGGGCGGCGCCAACAACCGGATCGATCTCGCGGCCCTGCCGGCGGAGGCGATCGATTACATCGCCCTGGGCGATTGGCACAACCTCAAGCAGGTCTCCCCCCGGGCCTGGTATCCCGGCACCCCGGAGCCGGATCGCTTCGATCAGGGGGAGGACAACCAGCGCGGTCAGGTGCTGCTGGTGGCGCTGCAGCGCGGATCCGCCCCGGAGGTGCGACCGCTGCCCACGGGCCGCTTCCGCTGGCACAACATCCGCTTCCACTTCAGCGGCGACGACGATCTGGATCGCTTCGAACGGCAGCTCGATCAGCTCCTCGCCGGCCGGATCGCCCGCGATCTGCTGCGTCTGGAGGTGAGCGGCAGCCTCAGCCTGGCGGGCCATCGTCGCTATCAGCAGCGGCTCGACGAGCTGGAGCCCCAGCTGCTGCGCCTGCGCCTCAAGGGCGAATGCCAGCAGGCCCCGGAGGCCGCAGAACTCGAGCAGCTCACCGCCCGCAGCGAAGACCCGCTGATCGCCCGCGTCGCCCAGCAGCTGCAGGAACGCCTGCGCGGCGAAAGCGATCCCGGCTCCGAGCCGGCGGCGCGGATCCGCACCGCCCTCTGTGAACTCTTCCGCTACGCCACCCGCCCCTGAACCGCCATGCGACTGCTGCACTGCGAGCTCCAGAACGTACGGACGCACGGCGCTCTCCAGCTGGCCTTCTCGCCGGGGCTCACCCTGATCGGCGGGCCGAATGAATCCGGCAAGAGCACGTTGGTGGAAGCGCTGCACCGCGCCCTGTTCCTCAAGGCCTCCGCCACGGGCGCGCCGGTGGAGGCCCTGCAGTCGCGGCGGCACCTGGGCCAGCCGCTGGTGCAGCTCCGCTTCGCGGCCCGCGGCGACATCTGGACCCTGCGCAAACGGTTCAGCGGCAGCTCCGGTCAGGTGAGCCTGGTGGCCGAGAGCAGCGGGCAGCCGCTCAGCGGTCCGGCGGCGGAGGAGCGGCTCGCCCAGTTGGTGGGGGCGGGCGAAACGGTGGGCAGCAAGCAGGCCAACAGCGTGCTCCCCAGCCGCTGGGCCCATCTGTGGGTGCGGCAGGGCGATGCGGGCGAAGACCTCCTGGCCAAGGGAAAGAGCAGCTACGACTTCGATCAGCTGCGGCGGCAGCTGGAGCGCAGCGGCGGTGCGGCCGTGCAGCAGTCCGCCCACGACCAGCGGGTGGAGCAGCGAATCCAGCAGCTGCTGGACGACAACCTCACCAGCCGCGGCACCAAGGCGAAATCACCGCTGCAGCTGCGTGAGCAGGAGCTGCAGGCCGCTCAGAAGCGGATGGCGGAGGCCCTGAGCCGCCGGCAGGCCTATGAAGACGCCAGCGAGGAGCTCGCCGAGATCGGTGAGCAGCTCGAGCAGCTGCAGGCGGTGGAACGGCCGGCCCTGCAGGCGCGTCAGCAGGCCCTGCAGCAGGCCCGGGCCGAAGCGGAGCGGCTCGACAACGCCCTCCAGCTGGCCGGCCAGACCCTGGAGCCGATCCGGCTGCGCCATGACGCCGCCGCCCAGGGCCTGCGGCAGCTCGAGGACCTGCAGGCGGAGATCGAACAGCGGCGGCAGCGCCTGGCGGAACTGGAGGCCCGCGTCGCGGCTGCCGAAAGCCGCCAGCAGGAGCTCAAGGCCGCGGGCTGTGAGCGGCGCAGCACCCGGGACACCCTCAACCTGCAGCGGCAGACCCTCGAGCAACGCCAGCAGCTGCTGCAGCGGCTGGTGGAGCAAACCGCGGCGGTGGAATCGCGGCAACGCCTCGAGGCGGAGCTGACCCGGCTGCGGCAGAACGCCAGCCAGCGGCAGGCGCTCGAGCAGCAGCTGGCGGCCCTGCCCACCCTGGGCAAGCCGGATCTGCAGCAGCTTCGGCAGCTGGATCAACGACGCCGCGACGCCCGCACCCGCCTGGAGGCGCTGGCCGCTCGCGTCACCCTGCTGCAGGCCGATCAACCGGTGCGGATCGATGGCCGCCCGCTGCCGCCGGGGGAGCCGCAGAAGCTCAGCACGGTGTTTCAGCTGCAGGTGGGCGAGGGCGTGGTGCTGGAGATCGCCCCGGGCGGCGGCCAGGCGCTCGGGGAGCTGGAGAACACCCTGCAGGCGGCGGAAGCGCAGTACGCGGCGCGGCTGAAGGCGAGCGGCGCCGCCAGCCTGGAGGCGGCTGAAGCCCTGCTGGAGCAACGCACGGCGCTGGAGCAGCGACGGGCCGGCCTGGGTGGGGCCGCGGCGGGCGCGCTGGAATCGCTGGAGTCGCACCGGGCCGAGCTGGCGCAACGGCTGCAGGCGCTCGACGCCGACCTGGAGGCGCTGCTGCCGATCCGCCAGGGGTGGGAGCTGGAGCAGCCGCTGCCGCAGGCGCTCGCCGAACTCCAGGCTCTGCAGCAGCAGCTCGGCCGCACCCTGAACCACACCCGCGGGGCCGCCCAAGCGGCCGAGCGAGAGCTGGAGGCCGCGAGGAGCGCGTATGAGCAGTTCCGGCAGCAGCGGGATATCGAAATCCGCCAGCTGGAGGGGGTGCGTGGTGAGCTGGCCGACCGCCAGCAGCGCCTCGAGGCGATGATCCGCGAGCGGGGCGATCGGGAGGTGCAGCTCTCGCGGCTGCAGGCGCTTCTGGCGGAACGCCAGCAGGCGGAAGCGGAGCGGAGCCGGCTGCAGGCGCAGCGCGCCGCCCTCGGCGGAGAGGACGCCGAACGGGAGCAACGGCAGGTGCAGGAGCAGCTGGAAACGCTCAACAAGCGCCAGGAGCAATGGATCGATCAGCGCGGTGCCGCCAAACAGCGCTGCGACAGCATCAGCGCCGAGGATCCTTTTGCTGCGGTGGAGCAGGCGCGGCTGCAGCTGGAGACGGCGGAAGCCGACCACCGCCAGCTGCGGCGCGTCATCGAGGCCCATGAGCTGCTGCGGGATCTGTTCCTGGAGGCCCAGGCCGATCTCGCCAGCCGCTATAGCGAACCGCTGGCGCAGGCGATCGATGCCTATCTCAGGCCCCTGGTGGCTGATGGCCCGGCGGCCCGGCTGCGCTACGACCAGGGCAAGGGGTTTCAGGGTTTGCAGCTGCGCCGCGGCAGCGAGTTTTACGACTTCGACGCACTGAGCGGCGGCATGCGCGAACAGCTGGCGGCGGCGTTGCGGCTGTCGATGGCGGATGTGCTCAAGGAGGCCCACGACGGCTGCCTGCCCCTGGTGTTCGACGATGCCTTCACCAACTCCGATCCGGAGCGGATCGAGCTGGTGCAGCGGATGCTCAGCGCCGCTGTGGAGCGGGGTCTGCAGGTGATCTTGCTCACCTGTGATCCAGCCGCCTATCGCTCCTGCGCCGATCAGGTGGTGGAGCTGGAGAGGGCCTGAGTGCAGCGCTGGTGCTCTAGCTCTTCGTATAGATATTGAAGAATATTGGGCTCGTAATAACG
>JBIPMZ010000023.1:0-15569 GCA_044376165.1 Cyanobium sp. | reverse complement strand
GGGGCTCGCCCGGGGCCTCTTCGAGCCACCCCTCCAGGCGATCCTCCAGCAGCCCGCCCGCCTCCTGGAGCTGGTCCCGCCAGCGGCGGGAGCGGCGCAGAAGCTGCTGGCGGACGCTGGCCCGAGCGAGGGGCAGATCATCCAGCTCCGCCAGGGCGGTCATCACTCGGCCGGGCTGTTGATCGAGGATGCGATCGGGGCTGAGCCGCCAGCGGCTGGCGCCGGGAAGGCGCGGATCGCTGCGGGAGACGAGGTAGTGCAGGATGCGGCCGGTGCGGAGCTCCACCGCGGAATCGGCCACGCAGCCGAGGGGACAACCGCCAACGCCCGTCAGGGTGGCCTCCAGCAACGTGGGCAGGCGCCCCACGGTGGCCGCGTCGGTCTCGGCGGGCTCCCCGACGACGAACACCTCCTGCTCGTCGAGCCCGCGCAGCTGATCCAGGCGCCACACCAGGCGGCGCTGGGAGAGGGCGGAGGGCCGGCTGATCCAGCCGAGCAGACGATGCACCGGCGGATGCATCCAGCCGCCCACCCCGGGGCCCTGATCGAGGCCCTGGGCACAGCGCACGCGCCTTCGCAGCAGGTCGCTCAGCAGAAGCTGCTCGGGGAGGGCCAAACGCTCAGGCGCGGATCTGGACCGGCATCACCAGGTAGGTGAACGCCCCATCCTCGCCGAGGGGCACCAGAACCGCCGGGGTGGTGGGTCCGTTGCAACGCAGCTCCACCTGCTCGGTGGCCATGGCCTTGAGGCCATCCAGGAGGTAGCGCACGTTGAAGGCGATCTCGATGGCCTCCCCCTCCACCGTGGCCGCCAAGTCCTCGGAACCGCTGCCCACGTCCTGGGCATCGGCGCGCAGCACCACCCGGCCGACCTGCGGATCGCTGCTGATCTTGACGACGTTGTTGTGCTGATCGGCGAGCACCGCCACCCGCTCCAGGGCGGCGATGAAGCCGCGGCGGTTCAGGCCGATGCGACGGCCGAAGTCCTGGGGGATGAGTTGGCCGTAGTTGGGGTAGGTGCCGTCGAGGCTGCGGGTGGTGAGCACCTGATCGGCCCAGAGCACCACCACCTGGCCGCGCTCGCAGAAGAGGCTCAGGGGCTCCTGGGAGGGCCGACCGGAGAGCAGGCGCTCCAGCTCCCGGAGGGAGCGGGCCGGCACGGTGACGGCAAAGGGCTCGCCGTCGGCGTCCTCGGCGCTCTCCTCAACCGCATGGGGCAGCTGCTGCACCGCCAGGCGGTGGCCATCGGTGGCGGCGCATTCGAGCCGTTCGGACTCCAGCTGCAGGTGCACGCCGGTGAGGATCTGCTTGGCCTCGTCGCCGCTGCTGGCGAAGAGGGTGGCGCGCAGGCCGCGCACCAGGGCTTCGGCGTCGAGACGGATCGGCCGGCCGCTCTGGGCGAGGGGAAGGTCGGGGAAGTCTTCCGCGGGCATGCCGCGCATCTGATAGCTGCCGGAGAGGCTGCTGATCTCCACCTGCTCGCCCCCCTCCACACAACCCAACGTAATCGGGCTGTCGGCGGGAAGACGGCTGACGATCTCCCCGAACAGGCGGGCGGGCAGGGTGATGGCTCCGCTGGCCTCCACGGAGGCGGGGAGGCTGGTCTGGATGCCGAGGCTGAGGTCGTAGCCGGTCAGGCTCAGGCGACCGGTGGCGGCATCGGCGGTGAGCAGCACATTCGCCAGCACCGGGTGGGTGGGCCGACCCGCCACGGCGCGGCTCACCAACTGGAGGCTGGCATTGAGTTCAGCCTGGGAGCAGACCAGCTTCATGGGGGGCGGACCTCAGGGACGCGGCGGAGCGGACTGGCGGGCCCACGGTTTCACACGGCGGGCAAAAGCGCAACGGCCACCAGCGCCGGGGATCTGAACCGGCCCCTGCCCGACTGCGACTTTTCCCACGCCCCCCCTGCGTCAAAAAAAAAATCTTTTCAGAGAAAGAAAACAGCCTCGTCGTAGCAGGGGCGGGGGAAAACGGGGAAAAGCAGTCAGATCCTGTGCCAGCCTTGCTTTCTCAAACCCCAGAGGGTGGGGAACCCGTCCGCGAACCCCTCGCCATTCTCAGGTTTTCCACCGATTCCCGGCGATGGGGAAAAGTCGGGCCGGGAGGCGCGCTCGTCCTTCCCCACCGATTCCCCGCTCCCCTCCACCCCTTTCCCCGGTTTTCCCCCGGGGGCTGCGCACGCCAGCCCCGCCCGGAAGCCAGCCCAAAACGCGCCGAAAGCCCGCCGGCCTTCCTCCAAGGAAGGCCGGCGGGCTCGGCTCTTACAGGGAGCTGGGGGTTCCTAAAAAACCGTTCGGGTTCCCCGGGAACCCGCGGCCCCTAACAGAGCCGTCAGAAGCCCATCACCCGGGCCACGATGTCGGTGTCGGGCTCCAGGCCGGTGTGGAAGCGGGAGTCGTTGTGCTCGATCGCCGTATCGGGATCCTTCAGCCCATTGCCCGTGAGCACGCAGACCACCGTCGCCTTGGCGGGTACTTCCTCACGGCGCTTCAGCAGACCCGCCACGGAAGCGGCGCTGGCCGGTTCGCAGAACACCCCCTCACCGCTGCCCAGCAGCTTGTAGGCGTCGAGGATCTCCGCATCGGTGACGGCCATGAAGTCGCCGTTGCTTTCGCTGCGCACCCGCAGCGCGTTGTCGCGATTCACGGGATTGCCGATGCGGATGGCGGTGGCGATTGTGTCCGGATGATCCACCGGGTGTCCCAGCACCATCGGTGCCGCCCCAGCCGCCTGGAAGCCCATCATGCGGGGCAGACGGGCGCAGTGACCGGCCGCCTTGTACTCCTGGAAGCCCATCCAATAGGCGCTGATATTGCCGGCGTTTCCGACCGGAATGCACAACCAATGCGGTGCGTCCCCCAGGGCATCCACCACCTCGAAGGCGGCGGTTTTCTGCCCCTGCAGCCGGTAGGGGTTGAGAGAATTCACCAGGGTGACGGGGTAGCGATCCGCCACCTCGCGCACGATGGCCAGGGCCCGGTCGAAGTTGCCCTTCACCGCAAGCACCTCAGCGCCATAGAGCAACGCCTGGGCCAGCTTGCCCTGGGCCACGTACCCGTCAGGGATGAGCACGAAGGCGCGCATGCCGCCGCGCCGCGCGTAGGCCGCGGCCGCGGCGGAGGTGTTGCCGGTGCTGGCGCAGATCACCGCCTCGGAACCTTCCTCCCGGGCCTTGCTGATCGCCATCGTCATGCCCCGATCCTTGAACGATCCGGTGGGGTTGAGGCCGTCGTACTTGAGAAACACCTTCACGCCGCGGCCGATGCGTGCCGCGATCACCGGTGCGGGGATCAGCGGGGTGGCCCCTTCCCGCAGGGTGATCACCGGGGTCGCCGCACTGACCGGCAGCCAGGACCGGTAGGCCTCGATCAGACCGGGCCAATCCTGCATCGTGGCTCGCGGGCCCCCGAGACGCCGCAGGACTTGGAGCACGGGAAGGGAAGCAGGGAAGCGTGGGGGAAATGTACGACTCGGCTGGCTCAGGGCGCGTCGGCGCCGACGTTCTTCGGAGGGGTGGGGGCGTTCTGGGGCGGGGGGGCGGGCTGGCCGGGCTCGCCCTGCTCGCGGCTGCCCAGGTCGAGCGGGGACTCGGAGAAGAAGCGCACCAGATCGGCGACGGAGCTGGCCTTCTGCATCAGCGCCAGCAGGGCCGGCAGGCTCACCGCCAGCTCTTGGCTCGGGTAGGCGCGCAGGAACGACAGGGGCGAAAGGGAGCCGTCGTTGTCGGCGATCCCGAGCACCACCGCCGAGCGCAGGGCGGGCAGGCCCACCTGACGGGCGTTGAGCGGAAAGACAATGCTGCTGAGGCGCTCCAGGATGCGCTCACCAATGCTGGTGTTGAGCAGGCGGCTCACGGTGACCACCGGCAGGTTGAGGGACGTCTTGAGCAGCTTCGACGCCTCCGCAGGATTCTGACCGCTGAAGCGCATCACATCCGCCAGAAGGCCCCGGGCCTGGCCTGTGGCGGCCAGATGCTCCAGATCCGCCACCGGGATCGAACGGCGGAAGGCGCCGCTCACAAACACGATGTTCTCCGCCGCCAGCGCGGCCGGGGAGGAGGCGACCAGGCTCAGTCCCAGGGCCGCTGCCAGGAAACGGTGTTTTGTGCGCAGCTGGGAGGTCACTGAGGGAGGTCGATCGGGTCGGGACCCTTCAATTTAGGCAGAGGTGCGCAGGGGGGAGGGCACCAGCACATCCCGCACCAGCCGCACCACCCCCCGCTCCGCCAGGCCCCGCGCCACGTCCAGCCCCATGCGCCGCAGGTCGGGTTCCCGCAGCACCCGCGGCAGGCGGCGCAGGAGCAGCTGGGGTTCGAAGCCGGGCAGGTCCGCCAGGATCCCGAGCAGTTGGCGGATCGGCTCCAGATCGAGCAACGGGCCGACCCCCGCCATCGGGGCCTCCGGTTCGCTGCGCTGGCGCAGGCCCGGGGGCAGCAGCGGGCGGGGCAGCCGCCGGCCCAGCCGCAGCGTGGTGCGCCAGGCCAGGTCGTCCATCCGGGCCACCACGGCCTCCACGAGTTGCTGGCGCAGCATGCCGCCGGTGGGGGAGAACAGGAAGTCGAGCACCTGGTCGAGCAGCCCCTCCAGATCCAGCTGCTCCTGCAGGGAGGCGCTGGCCACCAGGTTTTCCAGGCGCTGCCAGCGAAACTCCTCGCCGTCGAACAGCATCTCCCGCAGGCTGCGCCGCAGTTCGGGATCGGGGTCTTCCATCAGCCGGCGGGCGAAGTAGGGGTAGGCGGCTCCGAGGATTTTGAAGTTGGGATCGACGCTGAGGGCGATGCCCTCCAGGGTGACGAGCGAGCGGATGATCAAGGCGTAGTAGGGAGGCACTCGAAAGGGGAAGCGGTACATCACGCCGCTCAGATCGTCGGTCACCGCCTTGAAATCCATCCGGCTCACCCCCATCTCCAGCGCTTGGCCAAAAACCGACTCGAACGCTGGCACAATGGGCTCCAGATCCACCTCCTCGCTGAGGAAGCCGAGCGAGACGAAATCTTTGGAGAGGGAAGAGAAATTTCGGTTTACCAGATGCACAACCGCCTGGATCAAGCCGGTGCGGGCGGCGCGGCTCACCTCGCTCATCATGCCGAAATCGAGGTAGGCAAGCCGGCCGTCCGCCAGGGCCAGCAGGTTGCCGGGGTGGGGGTCGGCATGAAAAAAGCCGTGTTCCAGCAGTTGTTGCAGGCTGCAGTTCACCCCCACCTGCACCATGTCGTCGGGATCGACCCCGATCGCCCGCACCGCTTCCAGATTGGTGAGTTTTGTGCCCTCGATCCACTCCATCGTCAGCACGCGACGGCTGGTGGCCTGCCAATAAATCGTCGGTACAGCGATGCGGATGTTGTGGGCGTGAAGGCGCCTGAATTTATCGGCGTTGCCTCCTTCGTTGATGTAGTCCATCTCCTCGAATACCCGCTTGCCCAGCTCGTCGATCAATGCCACCAGATCGGAGCGGATCAGGCGCACATGCCGATTCAGCCAGGCTGCGATGTTGCGGACGATGTACAGATCAAGGGTGATCTGCTCGCGCAGGCCCGGGCGCTGCACCTTCACCGCCACCCGCTGGCCGCCCCGCAGCACGCCACGGTGCACCTGACCTAGGGAGGCGGCGGAGATCGGTTCGCGATCGAGCTGCTCGTAGACGGCCTCGATCGGCTTCCCCAGGTCCTCCTCGATGCAGGCCATCGCCAGGCGGCTGTCAAAACCTGGCAGTTGGTCCTGCAGCTGGGCCAGCTCGTCAAGCAGCACCGGCGGCACGATGTCGGGTCGGGTGGAGAGGGCCTGACCGGCCTTGATGAAGGCCGGCCCCAGGGCCGCCAGCAGCTCGGCGCATTCGCGGGCGCGGGCGCGGGCCCGCTCAGGACGGGCCAGGGCGCCGCTGAAGCGATCCGTCGCCACCCCCAGCAAATAGAGACCGATCGGCACGAGGGTCTGCCAGAGGCGGCGCAGCAGCCGATCCGGGTGGCCGGCGTAGATGCGGGTGATCGCCGCCGGGTCGTAGGCCATCAGGCCGGCCGCCTCGAGGAAGTCGCCGAGCTCCTCGCCGGTGGCGGCGGTGGGCATGGCGGGGGGCGGTTCGCTGGGCCCTGAGGGGGGCGGCTCGTTCGGCGGCAGCTCCGCCCGCGGTTCCGCGCCGAACACGGCGGCCCGCATGGAGGCCAGGGCGGTATCGGAGGCGGTGGGGGGCATCGGGGTACGACGGCAGGGACCCGGCGGGGTGCGGGCGGATCGCGATTCTGTCTCCCCCTGCCCGCCGGATGTCGCTACGGTCGAGGTACGCAGCGGCCGCCGCCGTGCTCACGGGTCTGCGCCTTGAGAACATCGCCCTGATCGAGCGGCTGGAGCTCGCCTTCGATCCGGGCTTCACCGTGCTCACCGGCGAGACCGGAGCCGGCAAATCGATTCTGCTCGATGCCCTCGATGCCCTGCTCGGCGGCGCCCAGGGCAGCCAGGGGGCGCGGCTGCTTCGGTGCGGCTGCCGCCGGGGCCGGATCGAGGCCAGCTTCACCCTCACCCCCCCCCTGCACGACTGGCTGGCCGCCCAACAATTGGAGGCCGACGACGACGAGCTCCTGCTCAGCCGGGATTGGCGCCTGCAGGAGGAGCGGCTCAGCAGCCGCCACCGCCTCAGCGGCGTGGTGATCAGTCGGGCCCAGGTGCTGGAGCTGCGACCCCTGCTCCTCGATCTCACCGTGCAGGGCCAGACCCAGCAGCTGGCCCGGCCCGGGCAGCAGCGCCGCTGGCTGGACCGTTTTGCCGGCGAGGCGATGCTGTTGGAGCTGGCGGCCGCGCGGAACGCCTTCCGGCGCTGGCGGGAGCTGGAGCGAGCCCTGCGATCGGCGGAGGCCGACCGGGAGCTCCTGGAGCGCCAGCGGCACCAGGAGGAGCAGTTGCTGGAGGATCTGGAGGCCGCCGGCCTCCACGACCCCCGGGAGCGCCAGCGGCTGCAGGGCGAGCAGGATCGCCTGGCCCACGGCGTGCGTCTTCAGGAGGGGGTGATCACCCTGCTCGGCCGGTTGCTGGAGGGGGCCGAGGCGGCCCCGGCGGCCCTGGATCACCTGGCGGCCTGTGAGCAGGAATTGCAGCAGATGGCGGCCCTCGATCCCGGCGCCGTCCCGCTGCTGGAGGCCTGCACCGGCGCCCTGCTGAGCCTCCAGCAGCTCAGCCGCGACCTCGACCGCTACGGCGCCCTGCTGGAGAGTGAACCCAGCCGGCTGGCGGACCTGCAGGAGCGGCTCGCCGAGCTGCGCGCCCTGGAGCGTCGCCACGGCTTGGAGCTGCCGGAACTGATCGCCCTGCGGGAGCGGCTGCGGGAGCGGTTGGCGCCCGGGGGTGGCGAGGCCTCCCTGGCGGCCCTGCGGGAGGCGGAGCTGGTGGCCCGCGCCGATCGCGACCGCCGCCATGCCGCCCTCCGCTCCCGGCGGACCGCCGCCGCCCGTCACCTGGAGGAGCAGTTGCTGGCGGCCCTGCGGCCGATGGGCCTGGCCAATGTGCGCTTCGCCGTCGCCCTGGACGCCGCCGAGCCCGGAGAGGAGGGCGCCGACTCGGTGCAGTTCCGCTTCAGCGCCAACCCGGGTCAGCCCCTGGCTCCCCTGGCGGAGGTCGCCTCGGGCGGGGAGATGAGCCGCTTCCTGCTCGCCCTCAAAACCTGCCTGGCGGCGGCCGACCCCCATGTCACCCTGCTGTTCGACGAAATCGACACCGGTGTCAGCGGGCGGGTCAGCGGGGCTATGGCCGCGCTGCTCCAGCGGCTGGGGAGCTCCCGTCAGGTGTTCTGCGTCACCCACCAGCCCCTGGTGGCCGCCGCCGCCGACCACCACTTCCGGGTCGCCAAGGTGGTGGAGGACGGCCACACCCACACGCGAGTGTCCCGGCTTCAGGACACTCGCGAGCGCCAGGCCGAGCTGGCGGAATTGGCGGGGGGCGATCTCGGCGAGGCGCGCAGCTTCGCCGCCAGCCTGCTGGAGCGCCGGGATCCCGGCTCCCCCAGCCGGCCGCGGGCGGCCTGAGCCGCGACCGCGGACCGCGCCCATAGAATCCATGGCTGACGAAGCCTCTCCATGCCCCGCGCCAGCGCCGGGACCACCGCCAGGAACGGCAAAGGAAGCGGAACTGGAAAAGCCAGCGCAACCGGGAAAGCCAGTGCGACCGGAGCCGAGGCGGCGCACCACGTTCTCAGCGGCGGTTCCCTGGAGGATGTCATCCGGGTGCGAGGCGCCCGCCAGCACAACCTGCGCAACGTCGATCTGACGATCCCGCGCAACCGCCTCGTGGTGTTCACCGGTGTCAGCGGCAGCGGCAAGAGCTCCCTGGCGTTCGACACGATCTTCGCCGAGGGTCAGCGCCGCTACGTCGAGAGCCTTTCGGCCTACGCCCGCCAGTTTTTGGGTCAGGTCGACAAGCCCGACGTCGATGCGATCGAGGGTCTTTCCCCCGCGATCTCGATCGATCAGAAATCCACCAGCCACAACCCCCGCTCCACCGTCGGCACGGTGACGGAGATCCAGGACTATCTGCGCCTTCTCTACGGCCGCGCCGGCGAGCCCCACTGCCCCCAGTGCGACCGTTCGATTCGCCCCCAGACCATCGATGAGATGGTGGATCAGATCCTCACCCTGCCGGAGGGCACCCGCTACCAGCTGCTGGCACCGGTGGTGCGGGGCAAAAAGGGCACCCATGTGAAGCTGCTCTCCGGCCTGGCGGCCGAGGGCTTCGCCCGCGTGCGCATCAACGGCGAGGTGCGCGAGCTGGCGGACAACATCGAGCTCGACAAGAATCACGCCCACAACATCGAAGTGGTTGTCGATCGCCTCGTGGCCCGCGAGGGCGTGCAGGAGCGGCTCACCGATTCCCTTGGCACGGCGCTCAAGCGGGGCGATGGTCTGGCCCTGGTGGAGGTGGTGCCGAAAACGGGGGAGGAGCTGCCCGAGGGACTGGAGCGGGAGCGGTTGTATTCCGAAAACTTCGCCTGCCCCGTCCATGGTGCGGTGATGGAGGAGCTCTCCCCCCGCCTGTTCTCTTTCAACAGCCCCTACGGCGCCTGCGCCGACTGCCATGGCATCGGCCACCTGCGCACCTTCACCGCCGAGCGGGTGGTGCCGGATCCCGGCCTGCCGGTGTATGCCGCCATCGCGCCCTGGAGCGACAAGGACAACTCCTACTACTTCTCGCTGCTCTATTCGGTTGGCGAAGCCTTTGGCTTCGAACTCAAGACCCCTTGGAACCAGCTGAGCGAGGAGCAACGCCATGTGCTCCTGCATGGATCGAGCGAGCCGATCACGATTCAGGCGGACAGCCGCTACCGCAAGGCCGCCGGCTATGAGCGGCCGTTTGAGGGGGTGCTGCCGATCCTCGAGCGCCAGCTGCGGGACGCGAGCGGCGAGGCGATTCGCCAAAAGCTGGAGAAATACCTGGAGTTGGTGCCCTGCGCCACCTGCCGCGGTTTGCGACTGCGGCCCGAAGCCCTGGCGGTGAAGGTGGGTCCCTTCCGCATCCATGAGCTCACCTGCGTCAGCGTCGGCGAAACCCTCGCCCGCATCGAGTCGCTGATGGGGGTGGGCGCCAGCGAGGGCAGCGCCCCCCTGCTGACGCCCCGCCAGATTCAGATCGGCGACCTGGTGCTGCGGGAGATCCGCATGCGCCTGCGTTTCCTGATCGACGTGGGTCTCGACTACATCACCCTCGATCGACCGGCCATGACCCTCTCCGGCGGGGAGGCCCAGCGCATCCGCCTGGCCACCCAGATCGGCGCCGGTCTCACCGGTGTGCTCTACGTTCTCGACGAGCCCAGCATCGGCCTGCACCAGCGCGACAACGACCGCCTGCTGGCCACCCTCACCCGCCTGCGCGACCTCGGCAACACCTTGATCGTGGTCGAACACGACGAAGACACGATCCGGGCCGCCGATCACCTCGTCGACATCGGTCCCGGGGCCGGGGTGCATGGCGGCACGATCGTGGCCGAGGGCAGCCTGCAGGATCTGCTGGAGGCCGAGCACTCCCTCACCGGCGCCTATCTCAGCGGCCGGCGCGCCATTCCCACCCCCGCCCAGCGGCGCAACAGCGGCAGTCGTTGTCTGAGCCTCGTCAACGCCAGCCGCAACAACCTGCGGGGCATCGATGTGGAGATCCCCCTCGGGCGCCTGGTGTGCGTCACCGGTGTGAGCGGCAGTGGCAAGAGCACCTTGGTGAATGAACTGCTCCACCCCGCCCTTGAGCACCGCCTCGGCTTGAAAGTCCCCTTCCCCGCGGGTCTGGAGGAGCTGCGGGGCATCCAGGCGATCGACAAAGTGATCGTCATCGACCAGTCGCCCATCGGTCGCACCCCCCGCTCCAACCCCGCCACCTACACCGGCGCCTTTGACCCGATCCGCCAGGTGTTCGCCGCCACGGTGGAGGCCAAGGCCCGCGGCTACCAAGTGGGGCAGTTCAGCTTCAATGTCAAAGGGGGGCGCTGCGAGGCTTGCGGCGGGCAGGGCGTGAATGTGATTGAGATGAACTTCCTCCCGGATGTTTATGTGCAGTGCGATGTCTGCAAAGGGGCCCGCTACAACCGTGAAACCCTGCAGGTCACCTACCGCGGCCACACGATCGCGGATGTGCTGCAGATGACGGTGGAGCAGGCTGCCGACGTATTCGGCGCGATTCCCCAGGCCGCCGATCGTCTGCGCACGCTCGTGGATGTGGGCCTGGGCTACATCAAGCTGGGACAGCCGGCTCCCACCCTCTCCGGCGGCGAGGCCCAGCGGGTCAAACTGGCGACCGAATTGAGCCGCCGCGCCACGGGCAAAACCCTGTATCTGATCGACGAACCCACCACCGGCCTGAGCTTCTACGACGTCCACAAGTTGATGGATGTCATCCAGCGTCTGGTGGATAAGGGCAATTCGATTTTGGTGATCGAGCACAACCTGGATGTGATTCGCTGTGCGGATTGGATCATCGATCTGGGGCCAGATGGTGGCGACAAGGGCGGCGGGATCGTGGTCTGCGGCACCCCCGAGGCCGTGGCGGAGCATCCCACCAGCCATACCGGGAAGTACCTCAAACAGGTGCTGGCGCAGCATCCGAGCCAGCTGGCCAACGGTTAGCGTTGACGAAGACTCTGTTCCATGCGCCTGTTCTGCTTCCTTCGCTTCCCTCTGCTCGCGTGCCTGCTCGGCGCCACCGTTCCGCTGGCACCCGCTGCTGCCCTCGAGCAGGTGGAGTTGCAGGTGCCGCTGTTGCAGCTGAGCTTTCGCGTGAAGCTCAGCGAACTGGGGGATCCGAATCTGTTGCTTCGCGGCACCAGCGACCTCGCTGAGATCGACCGGGCCACCGATGGCGCCCTCGGACGGCGGATCGGGGAGCTCTTCGCCACACCGTTGCCCCTCTCCACCCAGGAACTGGTGCTCCATTCGGCGAATACCCCGATGTTTGAGCAGGTGCTGCTGATGGCCTCCACCCTGGGCTCCATCGATGGCGTTCCCGCCAACCTGAACGGCGCCGAAATCACGGCCGCCCTCCAGAAGGCTTCCGCCTCTGGGCCCGTGACCCTTCAGACGGTGCTGGAGGCCCTGCCCGGGGAGTCGGCCACGGTGGATCTGGGCATGGCTCTGGCGGGTTTTCGCCGCCTGCGCAACCAGTTCCAGCCCGCCCATGAGCTGCTCGCCCGCCTGAGCCCCGCCCCCGTGGATCCGGCTGAGGCAGCCCCCGGCCCCCTGCCCACCCTCCGCAGCACCGGTCAGCTGACGGTGAAGCACCGCAGCGAGCCCCTGCAGTACGTCTTGATCCGGCCCGAGCGACAGGCCAACGGACGCCTGGTGGTGATCTCTCACGGCCTCTGGGATGGTCCGCCCAGCTTTGAGGGCTGGGCCCGGCACCTGGCCAGCCGGGGCTATTCCGTGGTGCTGCCCCTCCATCCGGGCAGCGACAGCCGCCAGCAGCGGGCGATGCTCTCGGGCAAGGTCCCCCCCCCCAGCCCCCAGGAGCTGCGGCTGCGGCCGCTGGATGTCAGCTCCGTGATCACCGCAGCGGGGGACGGGGAGCTGGCGGGTCTGGCGGGCATCGACAACCAGCACGTGGTGGTGATCGGCCATTCCTGGGGGGCCACCACCGCGATGCAACTGGCGGGGGTCACCCCAAGCTCACACCGCCTGCGGGAGCGTTGCGAGGATCCGGGCGATCCCGAGCGCAACCTCAGCTGGGTGTTGCAATGCAGTTTTCTCGCCACAGCGGACCGCGCCGGTTTGGCGGATCCCCGGGTCGTCGCGGTAGTGGCGGTCAGTCCACCTCTGAATCTGATCTTCGACCACGGCTCCGCCCAGGCGATGAACGCCCGGGCGCTGTTGGTCACCGGCAGCCACGACTGGGTGGTGCCCTCCGGTCCGGAGGCGATCGATCGCTTTTCCAAACCCGCCGAGCAGGGTCACCAGCTGGTGCTGGCCAAGGGGGGCGACCACTTCAACCTGCGCGGACTCGGGGACGGGGGGCCGCTGCGGGCCTTGTTGCTGCGGTGGGTGGATGCCGCCTACGCCGCCGGCCCCTCCCTGCCCCCCGGGGTGGGTTCGCCCCCGATCCTGCCCCCGGCCGGCTGGGGCAACAGCGAGATCCCCCTGGTGCTGGTGGGGCCCAACGAGCTCCGGCCCTGAGAGCTCCAACCGGCCCCAGCCGCTGGATTCAGAGGCTCGGTTCCTCGCCGTTGCCGGTGGGGTGATTGCGGTTGGAGTCGGGCATCCAGTAGCTGAGGTCGTCCTGCCAGTAGAGACGGCCGGGGAGTCGCTGGGTGCTCAGCCGCGAGCGGGTCATGGCGGTGAGCAGCTGGGTCATTTCAATCGGGGACAGGTCGGTGTGAATGTCCTCCCCGGCGATCTTGAGGAGCGCCGGCAACCGCCCCAAGGTGCTGGGTTGGGCCAACTTGTGAAACACCTCGGCCAGCACCAGCCGCTGCCTTTCCATGCGGCCCAAATCCCCCAGCTCGTCGTGGCGGAAGCGCAGGAACCCCTCCAGCTCTGCCCCGCGGAGCACCTGACGGCCGGGGTAGAGGTCGATCAACAGCCCCTGGGCGTTGTCCACGTAGTACATGCGCTTGGGCACATTCACCTCGACGCCGCCGAGGGCGTCGGCCACCTTGGCCACCGCTGCGAGGTTCACCTTGAGGTGCTTCTGCACGGGGGCCGCCAGAAGCTGACCCACCTCGCTCTTGACGCTTTCCGGACCGGCGGAGGCGTACAGAGCGTTCGCCTTCACCACGCCCAGGGCTTGCGATTCCACGAAGGTGTCTCGGGGCACCTGGGTGATGTGGGTGATGCCGTCCTTCACCTGCACGGTGAACATCACGTCGGTGTTGCCGCCGACCACATCGCTGCCCAGGATGAGCACCCGCCGCTCGCCGACGCCGAGGGGATCGATCATCGCTCCGAGGCTGCGGGGAGCGTGCCCCAGGGATGCCAGGGCGGATCCGAGCTGCGAGGGCAGGGGACCCGCCAACCCGTAGCCCAGGGCCAGCCCCAGGCCGAAGACCAGCAGGCGGCGGGGCCCGCGGCTCCGGGTTTCCTGAAGGGCAGAGGGATTGCGGCGACTGAGAAGTTCCGGCACCGCGCCGAGGTTGCGGTCGGGGCTCCGGCCGGCGGACTTTGCCGCAGAGCGAGAACCTCCGCGTCGGCGAGGCCGGCGGGGCGGGGGCTGATGGGAGTGGGCCTGGCTCATGGTCCGGGAAGCTGGGCGAACCATAAGGCGCGTTTACCGATCCCACCAGGGGGGACGACGGTTCATCAGCCGGTCAGCACCTACTGGCACGGGGCTTCCGGCTTCTGGGCGACCGGTCGCTCGAGCGGTGCCACCCCCGGGTCTGCGGTTGTTGTCGGGTCCTGGCTTCGAGACGGCACCAGCTGGCTAGACTACGATAAGAGTGGTTACTAGTTGAGGCATTGGGGGAGACGCCATGAGGAGCGATAGGGCCCACTTCTTTCCCCTTCCTGTATGAAGGCGCCGGTCCTCCTTGTCGCCTGGCGCCGCCCCCACACCACCCTGCATGTTGTCAATGCCCTACGGGCCTATGCCCCTACGCGTCTGTACGTTGCCTGCGACGGACCTAGCCCCGAACGCCCAGAAGAAATTGCCAAAGTAGGAGCCACGCGCAAGTTAATCGAAGATAGTATTGACTGGCAATGCGAGGTCTACCGTCTTTATAGTGATAGAAACCAGGGCTGCCGCGCTGCCGTAAGCAAAGCGATTACTTGGTTTTTTGAGAATGAAGAAGAGGGGATTATTTTGGAGGATGACTGTGTACCTCATGAAGATTTTTTCCAATATTGCAATACTCTTTTAGAGTATTATCGCGAAGATAGTCGAATCTGGTGTATCAGCGGAAATAATTTCCAGGATGGTCATTTGCGGGGTGATGGTAGTTATTATTTTAGTTTTTACCCCCACTGCTGGGGATGGGCAAGCTGGCGCCGCTGCTGGAAACATTACGATGGAGAAATGACCCACTGGCCGCGCTTGAGGGACTCTGGGCTTTTAGAAACAGTTTTCCGCAATCCGCAGGAGCGTTCCTATTGGATCGGAATTTGGGATCGCCTGCATAAAGATAATTATCCAGACTCTTGGGCCTATCGCTGGACCTTGAGCTGCATCGCTATGGGAGGGCTTACCGCCTTGCCGAATCGTAACCTCGTCAGTAATATTGGCTTTGGCCCAGATGCCACCCATACCACTGATGATAGGAAAACTCATTTGATGCAAGAGGGGTCCAGCAACTGGTATCATCCCACGTTTGTTATCGTTGACAGAGAGGCGGATTCTTACACGTTCTACCATTATATAGCCGGAAAGCTACTGCGATATAAATCATCTCTTAGGGGGTTGCTATTAGATCCTGTCTTGGCTAAAATCAAGACGGCTTTATTTAAGCCTTCTCATTATCCCAGGAAACTGTTTAAGAAGCTGTTTAATCTCCTGGGAGTTGATCGTCGATCACTTTAGCTGTTGTTTTGTACTGTTTATTCTGTTGGTATCATCCTTCCTCTGCCATGAAATCTTTTGCTGTAAGGAAGTAGTGTTGACAGTTTCTTCTCTCGGGAGAACTCCCCTTCTCATGGGGGTCGGGATCCCTTCCTCTGGGCTATTATGAATAAATCCACTTGCTCACCGAGCATGAAGGCTGCCGTCCTGCTGATCGCTTGGCGCCGTCCCCACACAACACGTCAAGTTATCGACGCCGTCCGTGAGTATTCTCCTGACCGTTTTTACGTGGCTTGTGACGGTCCCAGTCTATCCAGGCCAGGCGAGCAGGAAAAAGTTTCTGCAACCCGCGACTTAATTGAGAAGGAAGTCGACTGGCCCTGCAGAACTTATCATCTTTTTAGCAACGAAAATCAGGGCTGTAGCCTGGGTCCAACCAGGGCAATCTCATGGTTTTTTGAGAATGAAGCTGAGGGGATAATCCTCGAAGATGATTGTGTGCCTCATCCTGATTTCTTTCTTTTCTGCGAGAATCTTCTGAATCGATATCGTGATGATCAACGTATTTGGTGTATCAGTGGTATTAATCTCCAAGATGGGTCCTGGCGTGGGGAAGCCAGTTAC
>JBIPMZ010000216.1:0-4405 GCA_044376165.1 Cyanobium sp. | reverse complement strand
GGCCGCGAAGGCAACCAGGGCGTTGACGGCGATCAGCAGCAGGCTGGTGCAGCCCGCCAGCTGCATCGGCAGGCCTGCCAGCAGCACCAGGGCCGGCACGATCGCAAAGCCGCCACCCACCCCGGCGATGCCGGTGAGCAGACCCACCAGAACACCCTGGGCCGGCAACGACAGCAGCAGACGGCGGCCGCTCCAGAGGAGCAATCCGGGAAACAGGGCCCAGCCTCCGCGTTTCCAGCTCGGCGCCACGATCGCTAACCCCTCGCGGCTGGCGGGTGTCGGCCGGGTCATCAGCCAGGAGGCGGTCAGGGCCGCCACCGCGAACACCGACAGCTCAACGGGTTCGCTGACGAACCCCGCCTTCACCCAGCTGCCGCCGATCCAACTGCCCGCCAGTGCGGGCAATCCCAACTGCAGGGCCGGACGGGGCGCGAACTGACGGCGGCGCAGGCAAGGGCCCAGGTTGCCCAGGGCCAGCAGCATCACCACCAGCAGCGACAGCGGTACGGCCTCCTTGGTGGAAAGGGCGGCGCCGCTGACCAGCAGGGGCAACAGCAGGATCGAGCCGCCGGCTCCCAGCACCGAAAGCAGAAAGCCGATCAGGGCGCCGCCGCCGGTCAGCAGGGCGAGGCTGGCGATCTCCATCAGAGGTTCACCTTGTTCCAGGGCATCAGCGCCAGCAGGCGGGCCATGCCGCAGAAGCCGCTGACGCCGGCGAACACCAGCCCGGCGCCGACGAACCAGGTGAGCAGGATCCAGGCGGGCGCCACGGTGTTGCTGAGGATCAGGCCGAGCAGCACCAGCGAGCCGGCGGCGATCTGCACCTGACGCATCAGCGGCAGCGGCGCGTTCTTGAGTTTGCGCAGCGGCAGGCCGGCCTGTTGCCAGCTGGGGATGCCCCCCTCCAGATCGCTGACGGGGTGGGCGTAGCCGCGCTCCAGCAGGGTCTGCACCCCTTTGGCGCTGCGGTTGCCGCTCTGGCAGACCAGCACCAGCGGCCCCTGGGGTAGATCGGCCTGCGCCAGGCGGGAGAGGGGCACGTTGAGGCTGCCGGCGATGTGGCCGCCGGCGAACTCCATCGGTTCGCGCACATCGATCACGGTGACGCGCCGGCTGGCGAGCTGATCGGCCAGGTCGTGGGCGGAGACGCGCTGGGTCATGGCTGTCGGTCGGGAGAGATCAGTCGGAAGGGATGAATGGGTTGCCATCGGATGGGCAGAGACGGCTCAGGCGACGACGCCCTCGAGCGGATAGCCCTCATCGCCCCAGCGGCTGAGTCCGCCGCGCAGGTTGGCCACCTGGCTGTTGCCGGCCTTGAGCAACTGCTGGGTGGCCAGGGCCGAGCGGCTGCCGGAATGGCAGACCACCACCACGGGCTTGCCAGTGGGAATCTCGCCGTTGCGCTGCTCCAGCTCCGGCAGGGGGATCAGCAGGCTGCCGGCGACGTGGCCGGCCGGGCCGTGGAACTCCTCGGCGGAGCGCACATCGAGGAGCGTCAGCTCGCCGCGGTGCTCGGCCACCCAGCTAGGCGGCAGTTCGGGCAGCCCGGCGAAGCTGCGGCTCAGTGGAGCCCAGGTTTCGGAGGGTGTCTCCTGGCGGGGCTTGCCGGAGCGCAGGTTGCCCGGCAGGGCTTCGGCGATGCGGCCCGGATGCGGCAGCTTCATCGCCTGCATGTGGCCGACGAAGTCGCGCTCCGTAGCGGCGCCCCCGAGGCGGGGATTGAAGGCCTTCTCCTCCGCCACGGAGGTGACCATGCGGCCGGTGTAGTCGTGGCCGGGATACAGCAGGCAGCTCTCCGGCAGTGAGAACAGCTGGTCGGTGATCGAGCGCCACAGAGTGTGGGCATCGCCCTGCTGGAAGTCGCAGCGCCCGCAACCGCGCACCAGCAGCGCATCGCCCGTGAACGCCATCGACTGGTCGTCGAGCACGTAGCTGACGCAGCCGTCGGTGTGACCAGGGGTGCTGCGCACCTCCAGATGCCTGCCGCCGAAAGCAACGCGATCGCCGTGCTGCAAGGGGAGGGTCACGTTTTCGGCACGAGCGGCGGCGGCCAGGCCGATGGCCGAGCCGGTGGCCTGGTGCATCAGCCAGCTGCCGGTCACGTGGTCGGCGTGGGCATGGGTGTCGAGGCAGGCCACCAGGCGGATGCCCAGCTCCTGGATCAGGGAGAGATCGCGGCTGTGGTGCTCGAACACCGGATCGATCAGCACCCCCTCGCCCGAGGCCACATCGGCGAGCAGGTAGCTGAAGGTGCCGGTGGCGGCGTCGAACAACTGGCGGAACAGCAGCGGCCCGCCACCGGTGGCGGCCGCGAGCAGCGGGGAGGCGGTAGCGACGACCAAGGGACAATCCTCGAAAGCTACTTATGACTGTATGCGCATAACAGCTGAAACGCAAGCAGACCTCGTGTCGGCGGGTCGCTGGTCGCTTCCCCGGGGTCTTCCGCCACCCCAGGGCCCCAGGCTCAGAGGGGCTTACGCCCGAGCCCCTGCACCACCGCGCTGCGCAGGTCCTCCGGTTCGCAGAGCAGCTCCAGCTGCCTGGTGGCGGCAGATGCATCCAGATCGCCACCACCAGATCCACGCTCTGCGGGGCCGGGTGGAACGCCGCCAGATCGCCGCAGCAGGTCTGGATCGTCACGCCGCGGCTCTGCGCCAGATGCACGGCGTTGCGCCCCTCGCCCTCCGCCAGGCAGAGCACGTCGCCCGGCGGCAGGGCAGTCGCCCGCTCCCGCAGGTAATCATTGGGCTGCTCGCCGTAGGCGTAGCCGGGCTCGGCGTAGCGGCCATTCCAGAAGCCGTCCGGATCAGATAGGGGGGAAGGTCAAGGCGTCATCGGAGTGCATGGGCGATGCAGAATGCGCCTATCGTCATACAGCGCATGCAGCGCGGGGAGGTTGCGGTGGCCCAGGACATGCCCAGTCCTCAGGCGCTGGAGGAGATCAGCCAGTTCTTCCGGTTGCTGGGCGAACCCACCCGGCTGCAGTTGCTCTGCAAGCTGCGCCAGGGACCGCTCGATGTCACCTCGCTGATCCAGGCCACGGGCTTTTCCCAGTCGCACATCAGCCGCCAACTGGGGCAGCTGCAGCGGGCCGGTCTGGTCACCTCCGAGCGCGATGGCGTGCGCCTGCTGTATCGCGCCGAGGGGCAGCTGGTGGAGGATCTCTGCCTGCTGGTGCAGACGCGGCTGCGCCAGCGGCTGGAAGCACAGCTCGAGAGCCTGGCGGTTCCCTGAGCATGCCGCGCCCGGGCCAGCAGCTGACGCAGCAACGCCGGCCCCTCCCCGCGACCGGGAAGCGTTGAGTCGCCGGCATGAACTGCTCACCGCCCGGCGATGCAGCGCTGGGCCCTGCGTTTGGCATCGTCCTGGCCCTGGGCCCGCAGCACGTAGCCCTCCATCGCTTCTGGTGTCTCGATCAGCGCCAGCAGGCCGGTAATGCGGGCGCCGAGGGAGCCATCGGCGAGCAGGCGGCTCACCAGGCCGTGCTCCCACAGCGGCTCCCCGGTGGAGCCTGGAGCGAACAGCTCCTGGTGCAGCACGGCCAGCAGCGACTGCTTGAGCGCATCGAGCTGGCCCGGCCGCAGCCGGCGACTGTTGGGCAGGCCCGCCGCAGGACCGGCCGGGATCGGGGCAGGGCGATCGAACGAGGCCCCGCGTCCACCGACGGAGATCGAGCTCAGCCCCCCGCTGGAGAAGTTAAACCTCAGCGGGCCCAGGCGGGCGGAGCGGCGGAGACGGAAGCCCATGGCAATCAGCGGGTTGGCTCGCAGCGATGGCCCGAGCAGGCTTCAGGTTGCCGCGTGGATGCAGCAGTCCGCAAATCCATGCGTCCAGTGCATAGGAGCGCCGTTGCCGTAGCCTCCCGAGGAGTAGGGGGAGCGCCTCAAAAGCATTGCACTGACTGGGTTTCTGCAGGTACGGGAAGAGGCACTCCAGCGGGCCACCGCCAGCTGAAAAGAGGCGTACTTTGAAGTTGAGGGGAGGCCCGGGAGCCAACCCGACCCTCACCCTCCACCAGAGTCCGGCCAGGGAGCACCCGAGCCGGTGCGCCCAGCGGAGGTGCGCCAACGATGCGACACACAACAGGTGAACTCGGTGACGCGGCGCGAACGTCATCCTGTAGCCGCAGAGAGCGATACGCCACTTCTGTTTCCCGCGTACTTAAATCTTGGGCTGCATAACCCGAGCCGGGATCACAACCGAGAAGGTCAAGCCCCGAGCATCTCTTCTCCCAGACGTGATCTCCTTTTCCTTCCCTGCCAGGCCCCAGACAGGTCGTGCGTGAACAACAGACACCCGACCGGCAGTCCTTGGTGTGAGGAGGTGACCGCCGCAACCGGTGCTAAGGCGCCCCCCACGGGGCGCCTTCCTGTTGGCGAGACAATCACCAGGCCAGACGTGCGCT
>JBIPMZ010000215.1:0-4420 GCA_044376165.1 Cyanobium sp. | reverse complement strand
CAGGGGCGGAGTGTAGAGAGAAGCTGTAGCCCAGTTCCTATCTGATGTGGTCATTTGGCAACCTTGACTAGAATTTACGCAGGTTAAATCGACAAAAAACCCCCGGCATCAATCGGGGTCGAGCCCAGTGAGTACGCAAATTCCAAGCCAGTAGTGGCTCCGGGCTGATTTTCATATGCTTGTTTGAACGTCTGGGCCAAGCTGCTACTGCCCCACCATGGCATTTGGCCGCCTGGGGGTGCGGCAAACTTGCTCTGATTATCGTCATAAACGCCAGAGAAGTACGTAACATCCCACTGAGTTCCATCAACAGTGATAGGCAGCGCT
This sequence comes from Cyanobium sp., assembly GCA_044376165.1. Classification (GTDB taxonomy): domain Bacteria; phylum Cyanobacteriota; class Cyanobacteriia; order PCC-6307; family Cyanobiaceae; genus Cyanobium. Next base: position 4,093 of record JBIPMZ010000215.1, on the reverse strand, counting down.
TGCACAGGGGAGGTCTGAAAAAGAATAGCCCCAGAAATGGCTGAGATCGCAAGAATTGAAGTAGGAAGGGCTTTGGTCATTTGCATAAGGGGATTGAAAAACTGCGTGTAGTTTGCCGATTACCCGCATGCACCGGGGGGCTTGTGTCAGTCCGGGGATTGACACGCTATGGAAAGTTCTGTCCGCCCGGCTACTCGGCGACCGGCACCTGCCGGGATTGTCCCGGCAGCCATCCCCCCAGGCGAGGCTGCCGGGAGCGGGGGTCTCAGGGGATCAGGGCCCGGGTTGCATCGCCTCGATGAGATCCGCAGCGCGGCGCACACCTCCCGCGGCCTTTCCCTCTGCCTGCAGCCATTGGGCGCGGCTGCGATAGCTGGGGTTTTGCAGCATCTCGCTCACCATGTCCCGGAGTTTTACTGCATTGAGCTTCTGCACAGGCAGTACCCTGCCCGCCCCGCTGTAGGCCAGTCGTGCGGCGATGCCGGGTTGTTCGTTTGTGATCGGAATCGCCAATACCGGCACACCACAACCCAGGGCGGTGAGGGTGGTGTTCAGCCCCGCATGGGTGATCACCAGCGTGGAGCGCTCGATCAACTGTTGATGGGGCGCATAGGCCACCACGATCGGATCACCGGGCAACTGCAGGGGGGCACTTTTGGGATTGCCCATCGAAAGCACCAGTTGCACCTCCAACGGTGCGCAGGCGGTGGCGATCTGGGCAAACACCTCCGGGCGACCGGTTTGCAACGTGCCCAGGGAGGCGTACAGCAGCGGTCGCCCATCCAGCCGCTCCCAGGGGAACGACGCGCAATCGCGCAGCAAGGGCTCCCGGCCGGAGGGATCCGCCAACCGGCCGACGTAATGAAAATGGGGTGCCAAGTGCTGCCGCGGAAAATCAAAGGCGCGGGGCAGCTGCGCCAACTGCAGCAGCGGGGAGAGGGCCTCCTCCCGCTGCCGCTGCCGCGGGAGACCCCAGCGCATGCGCTGCTCCTGCAGGTCGCGCCACAGGGGTGCCGTCAAACGGTTGAGCAGCGCATAGCCAAGTTGGTTGCGCCAGCGTGCCCATGGGTTGTTTTGCGGAAACCAGCCCGTGGGATAGGGCGGCACCCCGGCCTCCTGATTCAACGGCAAGGCATTGGCGATCGTCACGAACGGCAGCCCCAACTTCTCGGCCACCAGGGCCCCCGCCGGGCTGAGCTGATCCACCAGCAGCACCTCCACCCCCGAGCTCCGCACCGCATCGGGCAGGTCGTGGTGCAGCATCGCCAGCTCCCGCCGGAAGTAGGCCACCGAGAAGCGCAGGCCATCCCCACCGCTCAGCCGCCCCAACGTGGCGAAAGCTTCCTCCACCGCCCCGCGTGGAAAAGTGCTGCGGCCGATCGTGATCACCTCCAGCGGCAGGCCGGCCAGCTTGGCCGCGCCATCCGCCACCGAGAACACCACCACGGAATGGCCGCGCCGCCCCAGCTCCATCCCCAGGGCCACCATCGGATTGAGATGCCCGATGGCAGGGGGCGACACGATGCCGTAGCGACGGGTCATGAAGGCACAGCAATGGCCTCCATCCTGCTGCACTTGAGCGGACCCCTGGTTGGCGCCGTTGTTGCAGCGGCCCCATCTCCAGACCCATTCCAGGCGCAATCTCGGGCTCAATCGCAGCTGCCCCCTAGCTTGGAAGGGCAGCCCAAATCCCCGCCCGCGATGGGTCTGTCCCGATCCTCCCGCCCGTCCTCGTCTCTCTGGAGGCCGTGGTTTCCCGTCGCGCTGGCGGCCCTCCTGCTCGCTCTGCCTGCGGAAATCCTGACCCATCGCCAGGCGTTCGCGGTGCTGGTGCCGAGCGGAAGTCCAGGTCAGTCCCCCCTGCCGGTAGAAATCCAGGCCCTCGCCGATCAGGCGCTGGAGGCTGAGTCCCGGGGGGATTGGGCCCAGGCTCTGGCGTTGCAGCAGCAGGTGATGGTCTGGGTGGAGGCGAATCTGCCCCGCCGCCATCCATTCCGCGCCAGGAGCCTGCTGCAGCTGGCCCGCTTTCTCTCCGCTGTGGAGCGGCAACAGGAAGCGCTGACCCCAGCCCGGGATGCGGTGAGCCTCTATCGCGAATTGGCGAACAACGACCCAGAGCTTCAGCTGGAGTTCGCCGAGGCCCTCAGCCTGTATGGGGCCACACTCTCCCAGCTCCAGAGGTTGCAGGAGGGGTTGGCACCGATGGAGGAAGCGTTGCGCATCCTGCGAAAGGTCGGGGGCCGCGACAGCGCAGCGAGGAGGGGCCTGGCGATGGTGCGGGGGAATCAGAGCCGTGTTTACGGCATGCTTCAGCGTTGGCCGGAGGCGCTTCCCGCCGCCGAAGAGGCCGTGCAGCTACAGCGCGAACTGATCAAGGGCGATGCCGGGGCAAGAGAGGATCTTCTTTATTCATTGCAATTTCTAATTTTGGTATATAGCTCTATGGAGCGCTGGCAGGACGCGCTGCTGAACAGTGAGGAGCTGGTGGCGCTGCGACGGCAGGATGTCGCTTCCCATCGGGATGCTCATCTCCTCCCCCAGGCGCTGATGATGCAAGCCGTTATCCTCGATCAACTCAAGCGTCCGCAGCAGGCGCAGCAGCTGGCGGAAGAAGCGGAGCGAATCTATCGAGAGCTGATCAAAGCCAACCCGACTCTGCTTTCTGAGATGATCAATGTATTGCAGTTCCTGGATAAGATCTATAGTCAGCGCAGTTTGCACCGGGAGGAGCTGCGCGCCTCGCGGCAGCTTGTGGAGATTTTTCAGGCGATCAAGGCAGCGGATAGCTCCGCATCCCTGCCATTGGCGCGGGCCTGGAATAACCTCGCAATTACCTATGTAAACCTGGGTGATTGGCGGCAGTCGCTGCAGGCATTGCAACAGGGAATCGAGATCTTGCGTGGCCTTGCTGGCAATCCCGACGCCCAAGTGGAGCTTGCCGATGCACTCCTCAACCTGGGTTATCTCCACCTCCAACTCGAGCAACCCCAGCAAGCGCTGCTGGCCAACGAGGAATCCCAACGGCTCTTCCGCAGCCGGGCGGATGGGGATGCTACCGCTCGACTGGGTCTGGCCAAGGCATTGAGTAATTATGCCAATAATCTCAGCCTGCTGGGGCAAGCGCAGAAGGCCTTGCCTTTTGCGGTGGAATCAGTGAGCCTTTGGCGCGGTCTTCCGATCAGCGATCCCGTAAATCAAGGTCTTTATGCCATCTCCCTCACCAACCTTGCCTCCATCTCTGGCGAGCTGGGCCACCAGGCGGAAGCGCTGAGCGCCAGCGCAGAAGTGGTTGCTCTCTATCGCCAGCTGGCGAGGGAAAACCAGCAATTTCGTATCAACTTGGGCAGAGCCCTGCTGGATCTGGGTTATCTGTATTCCCGCGGCAAGCGATGGCAGGAGGCTCTCACCGCCACGCAGGAAGGCGTTGGCCTGCTGCGTGCGGAACCCCCTCAAGGCCCCAACAGCCCGCTCCTCATCGCCCAGGCCCTCGCCAATATCGCTACGTTTCACGCCAATCTGGGTCAACGCCAGCAGGCCCTCCCCCCCCTGCAGGAAGCCCTTGCCATTCTCCAGGAATTGGTCCAAAGCAATCCTGCGCTCCTTCCCATCCTGGAGGAGATCCGTCACAACTTGGAGATGTTGCAGGCTTTGCCGAGCCCCCAAGCCTTGGGCTGGAGAGATCAGGCCCATCCCGCTGGCCGGCAGGCCGGCAGTTCTGGAATGGTCCTGTTTGGCTGATCTCTAGAAAGCCGCGGGCAGGATTTCGCTAGCATAGCCAACTCGTTCGTTGGATTTTTTGCCCAGCATGGCCGGATGAGATCGGTTAATTTATAGTACTCGCCAAGTGTAGGCGGTGTAAAGCGGGGGTGTTTTCCCCTCCTTCTTTCAGGCGATAGCGGACGTCTTAACGGCAGGGATTTGTGTTGCGTTGAGAGTATAATCATGAGGATCTCTTCTCTTCTCTTCTCTTCTCTTCTCTGCGCTAGCGACGCGATGCCGGGAATGGTTCGATCCGCATTGTGACTAAGGAGAGAGTCTTTAGACAGGTTTTGCCTCTCGATTGGCAAGCTGCCACCTGATCTTGCGGCGCCGA
>JBIPMZ010000214.1:0-4441 GCA_044376165.1 Cyanobium sp. | reverse complement strand
CTCCGCCGTGCCCTTGCCCACCTCCCGTCCTGCCAGCAGCGATCCCTATGCCGTGCTCGGGGTGAAGCCGGGGGCGTCCCCGGCGGAGATCAAGGCCGCCTATCGCGCCCTGGTGAAGCGGCATCATCCCGATGCGGGCGGCGATGATGACCGCATCCTGGCCCTCAATGCCGCCTGGGAGGTGCTGCGGGAGCGGGTGCGCCCTCAGACCGCGGGGGCCGACGCCACCCCGCCGGGGGCGGGTGCGGCGCCCCCCACCCGCCCCCGGCGGCGCACCGGGGCCTCCGGGGACCAGCAGCTGCTCGAGTGGCTCCAGCGGGTCTACGCCCCGATCGATGCGTTGCTGGGCCAGGTGATCGATTCCTTCCCGGCCCAGCTGCGCGCCCTGGCGGCCGACCCCTACGACGATCGGCTGATGGACGACTTCTGTGCCTTCCTGGCCCGCAGCGGGGAGCGGTTGGAGAAGGTGGAGAGCCTCTACCGATCGCGCGTCTGTCCCGCTTCGGCGCAGGGCTTCGGTTTGAGCCTGTACCACTGCCTTGGCCAGGTGCAGGACGCCCTGGCAGAGCTGGAGCGCTACACCATGGGCTATGTGGATAGCTACCTGCACGACGGCCGCGAAATGCTGCGCGAGGCCGGTTTGCGGCGGAACCGGTTGCAGGAGGAGCGGCGGCGCCTCGACCTTTGACTCCCTTCCGAAGATCCCCTCAGCCGCTCCAGGCCTCGAGTTGATCGAGCCGAAGCCACACATCGGGCACCGGCCGCCGCCAGCGGAGTTGGGCATAGGCACCCTTGATCGCCAGGATCTCCCCGGGGCCCTCCAGCACATAGGCGGGCAGCTCCGGGTCGCTGGCCCCTGCCTCCACGCTGCCGCGGTAGGCCGTGAGATTCAGCCGCACCAGGGCTCCCTTCTTCAGCGGAGCGGCCGCGCTGGCGGTGGCGGGCGGGGGGGAGGAGTCGGCCATGGGTGGCGGCAGCGTGGGGACGCAGGCTAGGGCCGCCTCCCCGCCATGACGCAGCCGGGCTTCTCCCTTTCTCTCGCCCTCGGTTCCTGCCCTGGCCCGGCCCCCTCCCTCTAGCCTCGGCGGGCTGATTCACGGGGACGAGGGGCGTGCGCCTGCTGCTGCTGGGATGTTCGGGGTTTGTGGGGCGTGAGCTGGTGCCCCATCTGCTCGAGCTGGGCCATGAGATCACCCTGGTGAGTCGCCGCTCCCCTCCCCTCCCTGGCCCGGAGGAGGGTCGTCTCACGCGACTCCAGGCCGATCCGGCCGATCCGGCCAGCTGGCAGCGGGACGATCTGCGGCAGGCTCTCGCTGCGGCCGAGGGGGTGGTGAACCTCGCCGGCGAGCCGATTGCGGAGAAGCGCTGGACCGCTGCCCACCGCCAGCTTCTCCTCGACAGCCGCCTGCAGACCACGCGCCTGCTGGTGGAGGCGATGGCTCGCCTTCCCCAGCCCCCGCCGGTGCTCGTGAACGCCTCCGCCGTCGGGTATTACGGCACCAGCCTGGAGGCCCGTTTCGAGGAGAGCAGCCCCCCCGGTGACGACTTCCTCGGCCAGCTCTGCCGTCGCTGGGAGGAGGCGGCCGCCGCGGCTCCGAGCCCCTGTCGGGTGGTGATTCTGCGCCTGGGCATCGTGCTCGGGCCCGACGGGGGCGCCCTGGGCAAGATGCTGCCGGTGTTTCAGGCGGGTTTCGGCGGTCCGATCGGCTCGGGGCAGCAGTGGATGAGCTGGATCCACCGGCACGATGTCTGCCGGTTGATCGCCACCGCGCTGGCGGATGGCCGCTGGAGCGGTCCCTACAACGCCGTTGCTCCCTCCCCCACCCGCATGGCCATCTTTGCGGCGGCGCTGGGCCGCTGCCTTCGCCGCCCCAGCCTTCTGCCGGTGCCCGGCCCGGTGCTCCAGCTCCTGCTGGGGGATGGGGCCCAGGTGGTGTTGGAGGGCCAGCAGGTGTTTCCCGCCCGCCCCTTGGCCCAGGGATTTCGCTTCCAGTACCCCGACCTCAACGAAGCGCTCGCCGCTGCCACCACCCCAGCACCCCGCTGAGCAGGGCCGCTCCCATCAGCAGGGAGATCGCGGGGGTGAACAGAGGCTGCCAGAGCCGCTGGAACAGCTCCAGCGGCCTGTCCTGGTGCCAACCATGCAGCACCACCGCGATGGCGAACCAGAGCGCGCCGGCCAGCACCAGGAACACATCGGCGACCAGCAGCCGATCGACCAGTTCGCGCGCTTGCTGCAGGCGATCGGCAGGGGCGGGAGAGGGGTCGCTCATCCAGGAGCCTTCCGGGAGAGTTCCATGATCGCTGCCGCCAGGCGGGCGCTGCCGCCGGGGGCGCCGATGCGCTCCTCGGCCCATCGCCCCAGCTCCTCCCTCCAGCCCCCATCCGCCGCGTTGGCCTGGCGCTCCAGCAGCACGGCCGCCAGGGTGGCACTGGCCGCCAGGGTGGCCTCCTCCCCCGCTGGGCCGTCGGCGCAGTACACCCCGGGTCCGAGCAGCCGCCGCTGGGCCTCGGCGAACCCCGCGGTGAACTGGGGACCTCCCCCTGCCAGCTGCAGCACCGGCAGGCCCAGCCCCACCGCCTGCTCCGCCGCCGTGCCGGTCATCGAGAGCACCAGATCGCTCTCCCGCAGCACCGGGGCGAAGCGACCCCAGTGCAGCTGGAGCCGCAGCGGGCCGCGGCAGAGCACCCGGGGGGCGCCATCGTCCGTCGGCGGGCGGCCGGGCTCGATCCGCCAGCCCCACCGACCCGCCAGGGAGGCCACCGCCTCGGCGGGCAGATCCCCCACCAAGGCCGCCTGCAGCCGCAGCCGCTTCGGATCCTGAAGGGCCTCGGGCAGGTGGGGGAGCAGCCGCAGCATCAAGATCAGGTTGCGGCCCGCCTCCGGCAGCCGGCTGCCCGGCAGGAGGGCCAGCGACTGCCGCAGCTCCGCCCCGCCGGCCCCGGCCGCCGGGGGAGGGGCGGCGCCCGCCACCAGATCGAGGAACGGGTTCCCCAGGAATTCCACCGGCCGGCCCAGCTGTCCCCGCAAGTCGTGGGCGGTCAGGGCGTCTCGGCTCCAGATCGCCCGCCAGCAGGCTGCCCGCAGAAGCCGTCCGCAGGGGAAGGGGAGTCGCAGCCGCCCTTCGTAGTGGCTGGAGTAGGCCACCAGATAGACCGCCGCCGGTCGCCCCATCAGCCAGGCCGCCAGCACCGGCACCAGATCCCCCACCGCGAGCACCAGCCCGTAGCGCTCCCTCCGCCGCTGCAGCCACCACAGCCGAGCGAGCAGGTAGAGCAGCTGGCCCTGGAACAGCTCGCGGAGGCGTCCCGCGATGCTGGTGTAGCCCATGCCGCCGGTGCTGAACTCCCGGGTGGGCCCGCCCACCACCGCAATCCCCGCCTGGCGGTAAGCCGCGCCGTGCCCCACCAGCGGCATCGCCTCCACCGGCACCCCCTGGCGGCGAAGCTCTCGGCCCAGCAGAGCCCCGCTCAGGTCTTCGCCGTGGCCGTTGCTCAGCAGCAGAAGCGGCCTCAACCCTGCAGCCAGCTCCGCACCTTCTCCAGGGCCTGCCAGCCCGGCCGGCGTCGCAGGCCATCCGCCATGGAATCCTGCAGCTCCTCCCCCAGCTCCGGGGCCAGCAGAAGCACCCGTTTGACGATCTCGATGTGCTCCCGCACCCCCTTGGCCCCGGTTTCGAGCATGGCCACGCTGAGGTTGATGCGGGCCTGGGGATCCTGGGGATTGAGGCGCACGGCGGTGCGGGCAGACTGCAGGGCCGCCTGGGGCTGATCGAGCAGCAGCTGCAGCCAGGCCAGGCAGGTCCAGCCCGCCGACTGCCGCGGGTTCTGGGCTGTGATCGCCAAGAAATCGTCGATCAGCTCCTCGGGAGCGGCCCCCTGTTGGTAGCGGGCGATGGCCTCATCGAACGGGGAGGTCCCGGGATCGGAGGAGGTGGCCGTCATGGCGAGGGCGGGGCGGGGCAGCGGTGTTCTCAGATTCCCATGCCGCCCGGACGGCCGGCCCTCACACCGCGAAGGAACTGCCGCAGCCGCAGGTTTGGGTGGCGTTGGGATTGGTGAAATTGAAACCGCCACCGATCAGGGCGTTGGAGAAGTCGAGTTGCATGCCGTAGATGTACAGCAGGCTCTTTGGATCGCAGACCACCTGAAAGCCTGGCGCACCCTCCGGTTCGTAGGTGTACACCTCGTCGTCCTCGCGAATCGCCGTGGGCGGGACGAAATCCATCGTGTAGCTCATGCCGCTGCAGCCGCCGGATCGCACCCCCACCCGCAGCACCGTGCCCGCGCCCTGCTGGGGGATCAGGGCCGCCAGCTGCCGCATCGCCGGAGTGGAGATCAAGATGCCCCGACCCTCCCGGTCGGTGTGGGCGGGGCCGACGGCTGGGGGGGAGGCGGTTTCGCTCATCGTGGCTCGCGGGTTGGCCGCTGGACCGGCAGT
>JBIPMZ010000021.1:0-15854 GCA_044376165.1 Cyanobium sp. | reverse complement strand
CCGGCCTGCGCCGCCACCCTTCCCTACCCCCAGGCGGTCGAGCGCAGCGCCGTCGCCGCCCGGGCCGTGCTCGCCAGGGCGGGCCGGGAGAGCTGCCTGCGCGGCAAGCTCACCAACGCCCTGCTGAGCCTCACCCGCAGCTGCGAGAAAGAGGCCCGCCGCGACGAGGAGCTCTGCGCCCTGGCCGACCGGGCGGTTGTGGTCACCCCGATGACCCTGGCGTTCCTGGACGACACCTCCCGGCAGTTGCTGCGCCTGATCGCCCCCGCCAGCCCCGCCGCCGCGGTGCGGGGAGCCCCGGAAGCGGAGCTGCCCGCAGGGGAGACCCCCTGAGGCTGCGGCTTCAGGGGGAGGGGGCGCTCCCCGGGGCGTCGGTTTTGGGGGCGGGCCGGCTCAGCGGCCGGCAGGCCACCACCACCTCCCGGGCTGCGGCGTCGATCCGCTCGCGGCGCTCCAACGAATTAGCGGCAGCCACCGTGGCCCTCTGCCGTATCTCCCAGAGGATGTCCTTGCAGCGACCCGGCAGGCGGGGATGGTCGAGCAGGCTGTCGGCGGTGCTGCGGGCCTGCTCGCAGGCCGCCGCGGCGTTCTCCCGGCCGCAGTCGAAGGTGATCAGCTGCAGGCGGCGGAAGAGGCTGGAGGCCGGGTAGGGCGGATCGGCCGGGGCGGCCCGCAGGGGGCCGGTTGCGCACGGCAGCAGCAGCAGTGCCGCCACGAGGGCAAGCCGTGGCAGGGGGCCAGAGGCGGCGGGCTCTCCCATGGGGGCGGCGAGGGGGTGTTCCATCATCGCCGCTGCGGCCCTGGCCTCACCGCTCCGGCCCTGGCAGGGGCGCGAGCCCGTCCCGCAGAACCCGCTGGGTCGCCCGCCAGCGTCGCGCCAGCAGGGGGCCGCTCAGGGGGGCGCTGGCCGCCAGCAGCGCCCGCAACCACGGGAGCTGGCGCAGCCGCTCGGCCCGCCCCAGCTCCTCCGCCTGGAGGGCCTGCACGGCGCGAATCTCCGGCAGCCGCTCCGCTTCGAGGCGCACCAGCGCGGCCCGCAACCCCGCCTCCCGCGCCTCCCCCGCCGCCTCCCGCAGGGCGGGGCGCAGGTGGGTGGCGGCCACCGCCGCATCCCGCAGCGCCATGTTCAGCCCCTGGGCCCGCACCGGGCTCATCGGATGGGCGGCGTCGCCGAGCAGCAGCAGGCCGGGGCGGTGCCAGCGCTCGGCCCAGCCCACCCGCACCGGCAGCCGCACCGGCCCGCGGATCGCCCGTTCGGGCAGCTGCCGCAGCAGGGCGGCCAGCTCCGGCGGCGCCGCGGCCGCCCAGCGCTGCCGCCAGTCGGGCGCCCCGGCCTCCCCTCCCGCCCCCGCCGCCACCCCCCAGCCCAGCTGGACCCCGGCATCGGCGCGACGGAACAGGGCGCCGCTGCCGCCGGGGCCCACCAGGGTGACGAACCGATCGGCGAGCCAGTCCTCGATCGGCCCGCTCGCGGGGGCGCGAAGGCGGAACCAGAGCACCTCCATCGGTGCGGCGGCCTCCTGGTGGAAGGGCAGGCCGGAGAGGCGGCGCAGCGTCGACGCGCGGCCATCGCAGCCCACCACCAGGGACGCCCGCAGGACGGAGCCATCCGCCAGGGTGACGCCCGCCACCCGCTCCCCCTCCTCCACCAGGGCCACCACCGGCTGCCCCACCCGCATCTGCACCCCGGAGCGCTGGCGCAGGCGGTTGTGCCAGTGCCGCAGCAGCGCCCCCGGCTCGATCAAGGTGCAGGGGGCGACGCTGCCCATCGGCTCGTCCACGGTGAAGAAGGGGCGCCGATCGAGCACGAAGCTCCAGCCCGCCAGCGGGCGCCAGGTCCCCTCGGGCGGCAGCGCCCCCTCGGGGCTGCGGGGATCGAGCCCCAGCACCTGCAGGGCCTCCAGCCCACTGGGCATCAGCCCCTGGCCGCGAAACTGCTGATCGCCGCGGCGGCTGGCCTCCACCAGGGTGACGGGGACGCCCTGCCGGGAGAGCTGCCAGGCCAGGGCGGTACCCGCCGGTCCGGCCCCGACGATCACCACACAGCTGGCAGCGGTAGTGCCGTCGGCCGCCGGGGGATCAGGTGAAGGAGTTGTAATTGCGGTCGGTCTCGGGGGTGGAGGCGGTGAGGCCGAGCAGCTTGTGCTTCTTGCTGAGCAGGTAATCCACCAGCTCCTGCTGGACCTTGAGCAGCTCGTCGGTGCAGCCGCGGAAGGCGGCGCGGTGGCGGATCTCGTCGTGACGGGTGTGCAGATCCCGCAGCATCAGATTGATGGCGTCGAGCTGAGGGGATTGGGAGCGGGAGCTGGGGGCCGGATCCATGGGTTTGTGGCGCGTTCGGCCTGCGCGGTTTGGATCGTACCTCTCCCCTCCGGCCCCCCGGTTTCGGCGCGGCTGGGCGGGCGTTGTTGGCCGCTGCCGCAGATCCGGCTGCGCCGCTCCCGCCGCCGCTCCAGCCCGGCGGTCACCCCCAGTTCGGCCCCGCGCCAGAGCCGGTCCATCTCCGCTTCGAAGTGCCGGGCCAGCAGCGGCGAGTCGATGCGCAGCAGGGTCTCATCGTTTTGGTGGGCCGCCGCTGGGCTCCAGTTGAAGCTGCCGGTGATCACGCTTTGGTTGTCGAGCACCGCAAATTTGTGGTGGAGCTTGTCGCCCCTGGCCAGGCGGGGGGTGCCCACCGTCTCCAGGGCCTGGCTCCAGGGACGGTTGCCCGCCTCGAGGCGGCATTGATGATCCGGCTGGCTCAGGGCCAACAGATCGAGCACTTCGCTGAAGGAGCGATGGGCGAAGCCGGGATCGGCCAGCAGCCGGATTCGCACCCCCCGGCTCCGCAGCTGCGCGAGGGCATCGGCCAGGTTTTGCCCGGAGAAGACGAACAGGCTCATGTCGAGGCGCCGCCGCACCCCCGCCAGCTGCGCCTCCAGCCAGGCCAGACCGTGCTGGGGATCGCGGCGCCGGTGGGGGGTGAAGAGCACCTCCACCCGGGTCGGCCCGATCCGCACCTCCTGCGGCGGGCCGCTCTCCTTCGCCAGACCGAAGCGGCTGTCGGTGGCGCCGCCGGGCCCGTCGCCCCACAGGCGCTGAAATTCCTGGCGGAACAGGGCCGCCAGGGCGGGACTCTCCAGCCGCAGCAGGTGGTTCACGTTGCCGCGGCTGCGGGGATCATCGGCGTCGCCATGCACGCAGGAGGGGCTGAAATTCGCCGAACCCGTCACCACCACCCGCCCGTCCACCACCAGGAACTTGTGGTGCATCAGGCCGCTGCCGCGGCTGCCGTCGGCGGTGTCGTCGATCAGGGGCACACCGCCCCGCTGCAGGATGGCCACCGCGTCCCCCTGGCCGAGGGCCTGCAGCTGCTCCACCCGCTTCCGCTGGTGGGGGTTGAGCTCGGCGGGGTGCTGGAGGCTCCAGGGCGTGGCGTAGGTGTTCTCCAGCACCACCCCCACCCGCACCCCCCGCTGCCGTGCCGCCACCAGGGCCTCGGCCACCCGGCTCAGGGAGAGCTCCTGCACGGCCACCAGGATTTCGCTGCGGGCCTCGCCGATGCTCTCCAGCAGCAGCGCCTCCAGGTCATCCCCCTGGCGCCATTGGCCGCTCACCGGACTGCGGTAGCGGCTTTCGCCGCGATGGTTGAAGGCCACGCGGATGCCCGGCGGCAGCGGCAGGGTGTGGGCCGGCGCACCGCTGAGCTGGGCCGGGCTCTGGCCGCAGCCGGCCAGCCCGGCGACGAGCAGCAGGGCGCCAAGGAAAGAGAGGGGGCGGGGCATGGCCTTGCGCCCGGAGCAAGGGGACGCCTTCAGGGTTCCCCAGCCCGGACCGGAGGGCTCTGGGGCTGCTGCAGCGGGGCCGGCCGCACGATCGCCTCCCGCTGCAGCTCCCGCTCCAGCATGGTGATGCGGCTTTCGCGCAGGCAAAACTTGCAGCCGCCCGTGGTTTGCAGATGCTTCTCCGGGGTGATGGTGATCTCCTTCACCGGATGCAGGCGGCAGCGAATGCGGATCGGTGTTTTGTAACTCTTATACACAATCGCTTCGTACAGGTAGCGCGTGCCAAACCGTGCCATCGCCCGGGCCAGGAATACCTCCTTACTGATCGGACTGCCCATGGGATCAAGCGGAGCGAGCCTGCCGCCCGACGGGGCCGTGAGCCTCTGCGGGGGGATTCAGTCGTGGGAAGGCATCTCGGAGGTGCGCAGCATCGCCACGAACCAAAGGGAACCGATCACAACGGCGGCCAGCATACCGGCACTCAGGCTCACCTTCACCATCAACAGGGGCACCGCGATCGGGAAGGCGATCGAGCCCAACAGGGGGGTGGCCGCCACGAGCACCCGTTGGGGGGCTCGGTCATCGCGGCGGATGGGGGGAGCGCTCGTCATCAAAACCACTCTGCCACGGCTTGGTTGGAGGGGTTGCTGTTGTCCTCCGGGGTGCTGCGACGGAATTCGAGCGTGATGCTGCGGCTCTGTTCCCCGTCGGCCGCCACCGCTTCGATCGGATACACCTGTTGGCCGTCGCGGAAGGGCACCTGGATGCGGAAGGTGCCTTCGGAGGAGAGGGGCACCTCCTCCGTGCCGATGGTGAGGTGGGCGGAGGGGTCGGTGGCGCCATAAACGATGAGTTCGGCATCGGCCACCAGCCAGAAGGCCCGTTGTCGGGCCGGCACGCGGCCGGCTCCCGATTCGGTGCGACCGCTCGCCCAGAGGTTCACGCCGGAGGCATGGCCACCGGCGGCGACGGCATCCTCCAGCTCGTGGAAGGCCTCCGACCCCCGGCCCAGGTGGCGCCAGCGGGAGGTAGCGGTTTGGTACAAACGCTCGTGCAGGTTGGAATCTGCGGGCTCGAAGGAGGGAGCCGTGGTGGTCGGCAGGGGGGAGGCGCTGGGATCGAGGGAGAAGGGAACGAACTGATCGAGAACCTGCTCGCTGGGGTGGAGCGCCGGCACCCGGGCCACCGAGGAGAACGCCAGGGGAATCCAGCCGCCGCCCGTAGCCTTGCGGTAGCCGAGCTCCACCCGGTAATCCCGATCGCTCAGGGGCACAGGCAGATACCACTCCGTGGCGTGGCTGTCGACGACCACCTCCTGGAGGGTGTGGGGGTGGGCGGAGCCTCCGGGCAGGCCGGTCACATCGGCGACCCGCAGGCAGAGCTGGGTGGCCCCGGCGGCCATGGCGTCCTGCCGATCGGCCTCGTCAATTTCCCAAAACACGTAGGCCCACTGGGGATCGCGGGGGAGGAAGACCACGCGGGTCTCCGCCAGGGGCCGGGGGGCGGGGTTCATCTCCGCCTCGATGGCCTCCAGGCTGCGCCCGCTCTGCTCCTGATAGGCGCTGATGGCGTCGACGAGCTCCTCCTTCGACTTGCGGCTGTACAGGCTGACGCCAATGTCGCTGGCGATCTGCCTGAGCTGACGAAGGGTCATCACGGCGAGGCTTTGCAGCGAGTTCTGGCTCACAGCGACAGATTTCGTTTGGGATCATTCTGCAGCTCCCTTCCGGAGGCCGGGTCCTCGGGCCCGGGGCCGTCAGCATCCACTGACCAGAGCGACGCGGTTGGGACTCAGGTCGTTACGCGCCGCGGCCCCGCTCCCGCCAGGCAAAAGCCCCTGGCACCAGAGGTGTCAGGGGCTGGGACCGCCCGGGCCGGAGCGGGGTCGCGGTGGGGGGCGCTGGCCTCAGCCGCCGACACTGCGGTAGGGGACCTTGGCCATGTAGTCCATGGTGCTGTTTCCCTGGGGGGTGCCCACGCCGCGCAGGGCGGGCATGCTGCGCACCCAGGGGAGGTAGTCCTGCGGGAAGCCGCCGCGACGCTGCTGGGCCCGCTCCGGGAAGCTGCGGGTGGTGCCGGTGTAGATGATCTGCGGGAAGCCGAGGATGCCGCGGTAGTACTCGTCGTAGCGGGGCGAGGTGAGGTTGAAGGGCGTCTCGCCTACGTCGCGGGAGCCGACCACCCGGTTGCGGTGGTAAGGCACGGTGTCGTAGCCGAAGGCGTCGAGGTATTCCTGGGAATCGAGGATGTCATCCACCATCCCCTTCACGCCGCGGGTCATCAGCACGGCAGACCAGGCGATCTCCTCCGACTTGCCGTGGGTGGGGCGGCCGAGCAGCTTCTCCACCAGGTGGCGCGCCACCTTGTAGTTGTTGTTGAGGTTGTAGAAGCTGCGGGTGAAGGTGTCGGACAGGCACAGGGAGCGCACGAAGTCGCGCACCGTGATCTGGCCATCGCGCAGCTGGCTCTCCAGCGTGCGGTCGCGGTCGACCTTGAAGGCGTGGAAGAAGATTTGGCGATAAGCCGATTCGATCACGAAGTTTTGGTCTTCGCGATTCAGGGCCTTGTCCAGCGACGCAGCCTTGGGATCCTCGTCGGAGCCCACCCGCAGCGGGTTCACCCGGGAGTTTTGGGTGGTGGGGGCGTAGTTGAGGAGGGGGAGAGCCACGCGTGCTTCAGCATCCGTCGGAGGGATCGTAGAAGTACGACCTCGGCTGCTCCGCCCCTGCCCGGGCGAGCACTCACAGTCCGTAACGTTCGGCACCGCGGCGGCCCGCCCCCGGCCGCTACCAGCCCAGGGGGGAGAGCACAGCGGAAGCCTCGCCCCCCTCCGCGGGCTGCGGCGCGCTCCTCCGCCCGCTGGTGCCGCTGTCCTCCCGGAGCGGCAGGCGGGTCTCCACGCAGAACGAAGCGGTGTTCGACAGCCCCTGCACCGTGCTGGTGCGCAGGCGCACGTCCGGGCCGGCGAAGCAGAACCGCTCCAGGGTGCTCATCGTCTCGTATTCGGTGGTGAGCACGAGCTCGTGGCGCGCATCCATCGCGAAGTGGCCGGCCACCGGGGCCGTCTCGGCGTAGCCGCGGTCCCGCAGCAGCAGTCCGGCGCGGCCCCGCTCGTCGGTGGGGATCAGGGCGAAGACGCTCTGGCCCTCGTGGGCCTCGCCGGCTTTGTCCCAGGCCATCGAGCCGCTCCAGGTGACGCGGCACCCCCCCACCACGGAGGCGGGATCCTGCTGGTGCAGCACGGCGATGGCCTGCAGTTGCGGGTCGTCCCGGCCGAGCTCCACCACCTCGATGCAGGAGCCGCCGGCCTCGGCCCTGCGGTGCAGCAGGTGATGGCTGCTGCGCTGGGAGCGCCAGCGGCCGCAGCTGAGCCGGAAGAAGCCCAGGGCGTCCTCGATCGATGGGCTCACGGCGGTGGGGAGGGGGAGCGATCACCATGATCGCAACCCGCTGCCGCCGCTGTGTCCGCCGTCTCCGCCGCCCTGGCGGCCGCCCTGTGCTGGACGATCGCGAGCCTGATCTGGCGGCGCCTTCCCACCTCCCTGGGCGGCGCGCAGTTGAACCTGCTGAAAAACCTGCTCGCCCTGGCGGTGCAGCTGCCCCTGCTGGCGCTGCTGCCCTGGCGTGGGGAGGGCTCGGCCCTGCTGCTGCTCGCCTTCAGCGGGGTCGTGGGCATCGCCGCCGGCGACAGCCTCTTCTTTGCCGCCCTGCGCCGCCTGGGCACCCGCCGCACCCTCACCCTCGACAGCGGGGGCCCCGCCGTCACCACCCTGGCCGGGGTGGCCCTGCTGGGGGAGGTGCCCCGGGGGGAGCAGTGGTTGGGCATCGGCTTGATCACCCTGGCGGTGCTGTTGGTGGCGCGCCAGGGGCCGCCGGCACAGGGCTCCGATCGCCTGGGGGTGCTGCTGGCCCTGGGGGCCCTGCTGTGCGGCGGCAGTGGCGCACTGCTCGCCCGCGCGGCCCTGGCGGGGGGTGGCATCGCCCCGCTGCAGGCGGCCACGATCCGGCTGCTGGCGGCCAGCCTGGTGCTGCTGCCCCTGCTGCCCAGCCTGCTGCGGCCCGGGCGGCGACCGCGGCCCGCCCAGCGCCGTTGGCCCTGGCTGCTGCTGGCCACCCTGCTCGGCACCAGCGTCGGCATTCAGCTGCAACAGCAGGCCCTGGCGGGGCTGCCCGGCGGGCTGGCGGTGGCTCTGCTCTCCACCGCGCCGGTGATGGCGGTGCCGCTCGCCCGTTTGGAGGGAGACCGGCCCGGCGGCGTGGGGGTGCTGGCGGCGCTGGCCGCCCTGGCGGGGGTCAGCCTGGTGGCGGGTTGGCCGGCTTGGGGTCGCTGAGCCGCCGGTCGGCTTGCTGACGAGCCCACCGCACCAGATCCTCCAGCTCCAGGTCGAGCGGCCCTCGGGCCCGGCCCGCGGCGATGGCCTCGAGCTGCACCCCGAGGCTGAGCATCTGCTCCACGAATGCGCAGCGGAAGCTGGGGTCGGCGGCGATCGCCGGCTGGGAGGCGGCCCAGTGCTCCAGCGCCGCGCGGCTGGGGAGCCCCCCGCCGGGGCCGGGGCCGACCGCCTGGAGGGTGCGCAAGCCATGGGCCAGGAGCCGAAGGTGATGGCGCTCCAGGGCGGGCAGGAGGGTGGACTCCAGGCTGTGCAGTTCCGCTTCGTTGATCACCGCTTCCGGCTGGCCCTCCCGCCGCGGCCTCAGGCCGGATCGAGGATGGGGCGCAGCCGGAAGCCGCAGGAGTGGCCCTCCTCCAGCCGCCAGTGCACCCGCTCCACGTGGCAGTCGGGGAAGGTGCGGCGGATGAGCTGCAGCTCCTGATCGCAGACCACCGGGAACTCCTCGGCGATGCGCATCACCGAGCAGTGGAACTCGCTGATGATCCAGGCGCCGGGGTCTTGGGTGTCCGGCCGCAGTTCGGCGACAAAGCCTTCGTGGCGCCGCAGCTCCACCAGGCGGTCGAGCCGCTGCTGGAGGGGGCCTGTGCCGATGCGGCTGCGGTAGCCCCGGGCCTTCTCCTCCGCTTGCTGCTGCAACAGCTCCTCCACCTGCGCGGGGCTGAGGCGGTTGGCCAGGGAGTGGAGCAAGCCCAGGGCGAAGTCGCTGCTGCCATCGGTGAAGCGACCCTGGCCCGCCTCGGTGAGACGCCAGCGATTGCTGGGGCGTCCGGGACCCTCCGTGGTGGGGCTGGCCTCCACCAGGCCCTCCTCCTCCAGGCTGCGGAGGTGGCGGCGCATGATCTGCACGGATACGGCCAGCTGCAGGGCCAGATGGGAGGCGGTGGCCTCCCCGAGACGAAGCAGGCGCGCCAGAACGGCTTCCCGCGTGGTGGCTGCCGCGAGGGAGGGTTCCGGGGAGGGAGCGGGGGCCCCCTTGCGGCTCGGTGCCTTCTTGGGGTGGGGTGGGGCCGGTGCGCCCATGGCTCTGGAGGTTCTGTCTCACCATGCCACGCATGGCCGGGGAGTGGGGCCTCGGTGTGCGGGCGCGGTTGGGCACAATGACTTTTTGCCCACCCCACGGGCCACGGCCCTGCCCTAGGCTCCGCTGGTAACGAAACTCCAGTGTTTCGTTACCGTGCCAGCTCCTCGGTGCGAGCTTGTCCGGCTCTTCCTCCCGACACCCCTATGTCCGACGCCCCCGCTGCCCGCACCGTCACCCCCGGCTCCGAGAGCCTGGAGGTGATCCGCAAGTTCGCCGAAACCTACGCCCAGCGGACCGGGACGTACTTCTGCAGCGACCCCGGGGTGACCGCCGTCGTGCTCGAAGGCCTCGCCCGTCACAAGGACGAGCTGGGGGGTGCCCTCTGCCCCTGCCGTCACTACGAGGACAAGCAGGCGGAAGTGCAGCAGGCGTTTTGGAATTGTCCCTGCGTGCCGATGCGCGAGCGCAAGGAGTGTCACTGCATGCTCTTCCTCACCGAGGACAACCCGTTTCGGGGTGAGCAGCAGACGATCTCTTTGGAGGAGATCAAGTCCCTTACTTCTGGTTGAGATCCATGAGCAGCGCCGTTGGTGATCTGGTTGGCCAGCCCTACAAGTACGGTTTTGTCACGGACATCGAAACCGACAAGATCGCCAAGGGCCTCAGCGAGGATGTCGTTCGTCTGATCTCCGCCAAGAAGCAGGAGCCCGAGTTTTTACTCCGCTTTCGCCTGCGCGCCTACCAGCAGTGGCTCCGCATGCAGGAACCCGACTGGGCGGCCCTGGGCCATCCCCCGATCAACTACCAAGACATCGTTTACTACGCCGCTCCCAAAGAGCAAGCGAAAAAGCAAAGCCTCGACGAGGTTGACCCCCTCCTGCTCGAAACCTTCGAGAAGCTCGGCATCCCCCTGAGCGAGCAGAAGCGCCTCAGCAACGTGGCGGTGGATGCCGTCTTCGACAGCGTTTCGATCGCCACTACCTACAAGGAGAAGTTGGCGGAGCACGGTGTTATTTTCTGCTCGATCAGCGAGGCGGTGCGGGAGCATCCGCAGCTGATCGAGCGATACCTCGGTACGGTTGTTCCCAGCAACGACAACTATTTCGCCGCTCTGAATTCTGCTGTGTTCAGCGATGGCTCCTTTGTGTTTATTCCCAAAGGCGTGGAGTGTCCCATGGAGCTCTCTACTTACTTCCGCATCAATTCTGGCGATACCGGTCAATTTGAGCGCACATTGATTGTGGCGGAGGAGGGCGCTTCGGTCAGCTATCTTGAAGGTTGCACCGCGCCGATGTTTGACACCAATCAGCTCCATGCGGCTGTGGTGGAGCTGGTGGTGCTAGACGATGCCTCGATCAAATACTCCACCGTTCAGAATTGGTACGCTGGCGACGAGAATGGCGTCGGCGGTATCTATAATTTCGTTACCAAGCGCGGCCAGTGCCGCGGGGCGCGCAGTCGCATCAGCTGGACCCAGGTGGAAACCGGTTCGGCGATCACCTGGAAATATCCCAGCTGCGTGCTGCTCGGCGCCGACAGCACCGGCGAGTTTTATTCCGTGGCTCTCACCAACAACCGCCAGCAGGCGGACACCGGCACCAAGATGATCCATGTGGGTCCGCGCACCCGCTCCACGATCGTGAGCAAGGGGATCAGCGCCGGCCATTCCGCCAACAGCTACCGCGGGCTGGTGCAGATCGGCCCCAACGCGGTGGGAGCCCGCAATTACAGCCAGTGCGATTCCATGCTGATCGGCGATCAGGCCGCGGCCAACACCTATCCATACATCCGCTGCCAGCAGCCGGAGGCCAGCATTGAGCACGAGGCCAGCACCTCCCGCATCTCCGCCGACCAGCTCTTCTATCTGCAGAGCCGGGGCATCGGTTTTGAAGAGGCGGTCTCGATGATGGTGAGCGGCTTCTGTCGCGATGTGTTCCATCAGTTGCCGATGGAGTTCGCCGCCGAAGCGGACAAGCTTCTGGCTCTCAAGTTGGAAGGCTCCGTCGGCTGAGCCGCCGCGCCCCGGGTTTTCCGCTCCCCCCTGCTGTCCTCCCCAGCTCACCCCCCGCTCCCCTTTCCCTTCCCTCCCCCGTGATCCGCCCCGACGCCCCGGTCCTGCTCGAGATCCGCGACCTCCACGCCACCGTGGAGGGCCAACCGATCCTGCAGGGCGTGGATCTCACCCTGCGCGCCGGGGAGATCCACGCCGTGATGGGCCGCAACGGCAGCGGCAAGAGCACCCTCTCCAAGGTGCTGGCGGGCCACCCGGCCTATGCGGTCAGCGCCGGCACGATTCTCTACCGCGGCGACGACCTGCTGGCCCTGGCCCCGGAGGAGCGCGCCCGCCGTGGACTCTTCCTCGGATTTCAGTATCCGATCGAGATCCCGGGGGTGAGCAATCTGGAGTTCCTGCGGGTGGCTACCAATGCTCGTCGCCAGTTCCGCGGCGAGGAGGAGCTCGATACCTTCGCCTTCGAGGATCTGGTGCGCGAGCGGTTGCAGCTGGTGCAGATGGACCCCGCCTTCCTCGATCGCTCCGTGAATGAAGGCTTCTCCGGCGGGGAGAAGAAGCGCAACGAGATCCTGCAGATGGCCCTGCTGGAGCCGATGGTGGCGATCCTCGACGAAACCGACTCCGGCCTCGACATCGACGCCCTGCGGATCGTGGCCGGCGGGGTCAACCACCTTGCCGGACCCGACAACGCCACCCTGCTGATCACCCACTACCAGCGGCTGCTCGATGTGATCACCCCCGATTTCGTGCATGTGATGGCGGCGGGGCGGATCCTGCGCACGGGCGGCAAGGAGCTGGCTCTGGAGCTGGAGGAGCGCGGCTACGACTGGGTGGATGAGGAGATCACCCGGCTGGAGCGCACCCCGGTGGAGGTGGCCTGATGGTGACCGCATCCCTGGGGGTGGCGGCGGGCGGCGGGGTGAGCGCCGACTCCTGGACGGAGGCCCTGCTGGCCTCCCTGGCGGCGGAGGGCCAGGCCGCCCCGCCGGATGCCGCCGGACCGCTGGCGGCCGTGCGGCGGCGGGGCCGCGAGGGGCTCCTCTCCCGGCCCATGCCCTCCCGGCGCGAGGAGGCCTGGCGCTTCACCGACCTCAGCGCCCTGCGCTCGATCCCTCCGGCCCGGCTCGTGGCAACCGCCGAGGCCTCCCCCGCCTGGCCCGCCGCCGCCGCCGACACGCTGCGGCTGCGGCTCGATGGCAGCGCCGATCCCCTGGCGGGTTTGTCCCTGCCCGCTGGCCTGGAACCCCTGGCGGAGACCGACCTCGAGCAGGCCCTCGGCCACACCCTGGCGGCCACCGGCTGCCGGGAGCACTGGCCCGTGAGCCTCAACAAGGTGAGCGCCTCGCGGGTGCTGGCCCTGCGGGTGCGGGGTCCGGTCGCGCCCCTGCTCGAACTCGTCAGCGACGCGGGGGACGCCACCGGCCTGTTGCCCCTGCGGGTGTTGCTCCTGCTCGACCCCGGCGCCAGCCTGCAGCTGCTGCAGGTGCACCGCTCGGCCGGGGCCAGCCTCACCACGGTGGTGGTGGAGGCCCGGCTGGGCGCCGGATCCCGCCTGAATCAGAGCCTGCTGGCCCAGGGCGCGGATGCCAGCGTGTTGTTGGGCCACCTGGCGGTCAGCCAGGAGCCCGGCAGCGAGTACACCCTCACCAGCGTGAGCACGGGGTGGGGCCTGAGCCGCCTGGAGCCGCGGGTGGTGCAGAGCCGCGGGGGGGCCACCACCCGGCTGCGGGCCCTGCAGCCGGTGGGCGGCCAGCGCCTCGCGGACACCCACAGCCAGGTGCTGTTCGCCGGCCCCGACGGCCGCCTCGACCAACTCCACAAGGTGGTGGCGGAGGGGGCGGGGCGCAGCGTGTTCAACGGCGCCGTGCGGGTGCCGCGCGCGGCGCAGGGCACCGATGCCGCCCAGCTCAGCCGCAGCTTGCTCCTCTCCGATCGCGCCCGGGTGGACACCAAACCCGAGCTGGAGATCGTCGCCGACGACGTGCGCTGCGCCCATGGCGCCACCGTGAGCCGGCTGCGCCAGGACGAGCTCTTCTACCTGCAGAGCCGCGGCATCGGGGCGGAGCTCGCCGCCCAGCTGTTGCTGCGCGGCTACTGCGAGGAGATCCTGCGCGAGCTGCCGGCGGCGGCGGCCCTCTGGCACCCTCTCGCCGGCCTTCTCGAACCGGAGGCCCCCGCCCGATGACCCTCACCACCGCCCCCGCCGACGCGCTCGCCGCGCCCCCCGCACCCGAGCCCGCCACCGAGCCCGCCCCCGAGGATCTCGCCGCCCTGACGCGGCTGGATTTTCCGCTGCTGGCCCAGACCGCCTGCCTCGGCCAGCCGCTGATCTACCTCGATCATGCGGCCACCAGCCAGAAGCCGCGGGCGGTGCTCGATGCCCTGCAGCAGTACTACGGCCACGACAACGCCAACGTGCACCGCGGCGCCCATCAGTTGAGCGCCCGCGCCACCGAGCACTTCGAGGCGGCCCGCGCCATCGTGGCGGGGTTTGTGGGGGCTCCTTCGCCGCGGGAGATCGTGTACACCCGCAATGCCAGCGAAGCGATCAACCTGGTGGCCCGCACCTGGGGCGAGGCCCATCTGCGGGAGGGCGACGAGGTGCTGCTCACCCTGATGGAGCACCACAGCAACCTGGTGCCGTGGCAGCTGCTGGCGGCGCGCACCGGCTGCGTGCTGCGCCACGCCGGCCTCACCGCCAGCGGCGAGCTCGACCTCGACGACTGGCGTCGCAAGCTCAGCGAACGCACCCGGCTGGTGAGTGTGGTGCAGGTGAGCAATGCCCTGGGCTGCCTGAATCCGATCGAAACGCTGGTGCCCCTCGCCCATGCGGCCGGCGCCCTGGTGTTGGTGGATGCCTGCCAGAGCCTGCCCCACCTGCCGGTGGATGTGGCGCAGTTGGGGTGTGATTTCCTGGTGGGCTCCTCCCACAAGATCTGCGGCCCCACCGGCATGGGGTTTCTGTGGGCGCGGGAAGCGCTGTTGGAGGCCATGCCCCCCTTCCTCGGCGGCGGGGAGATGATCCAGGACGTCTTCCTCGATCACAGCAGCTGGGCGGATCTGCCCTACAAGTTTGAGGCGGGCACCCCGGCGATTGGCGAGGCGATCGGGATGGGGGCGGCCATTCAGTATCTGCAGTCCCTG
Organism: Cyanobium sp.; assembly: GCA_044376165.1. GTDB lineage: Bacteria > Cyanobacteriota > Cyanobacteriia > PCC-6307 > Cyanobiaceae > Cyanobium. Next base: position 1,517 of record JBIPMZ010000021.1, on the reverse strand, counting down.
GGGATGGGGCGCATCCACGCCTGGGAGAAGCGGCTCACCCGCCATTTGTTTAAGCGTCTGGAGGCGATTGAGGGGCTGCGGATCCTGGGGCCCACCCCGGAGCAGCAACCGGATCGCGCCGCCCTGGCGGCGTTCCATGTGGAGGGGCTGCATGCCAACGACATCGCCGCCCTGCTGGATTCGGCGGGGATTTGCATCCGCAGCGGCCACCACTGCACCCAGCCGTTGCATCGCCACTACGGGCTGGCGGGCACGGCCCGGGCCAGCCTGGCCTTCACCAACACCCTCGAAGAGATCGACCGCTTCGCCGAAGAGCTGCAGGGCACGATCGGCTTTTTGCGGGACCATGCCTGAGCGGCGGCGGCCTGCGCCTGAGCGGCGCCTCCGCCCGTGACCCGGCCAAGCCCTGCCCATGGACACGCCAATGAACCCTCGCCGGCCCGTCGCCGCCGCCCTGGGCGCTCTGGGGTCCAGCCTGGTGGGCGGCTGCGCGTGGCAGGTGCCCTGGCCGTGGCCGGCGCCGATGTCGGCCCCCGCGCCGCCGCCGGTACCGGATCTGCCGGCCTCCCCCCTGCCGCGCCGGAGCGAAGCGGAGCTGGCCGCCTGCGCCGCCCGCCTGCGCCTGGCGCCGGAGCGCCCCCGGCCGGCCCATCCCACCAACTACGGAGCCCGCCAGCGCTTCGATGCCCGGGGCCGCTCCCTGCCCCGGGAGCCGCGCCTGATCGTGCTGCACGAGACCGTGATCAGCGCCCCGGATACGGTGCGGATGTTTGCCACCCCCCATCCGCGGGATGAGGATCAGGGCAGCTACCACCTGCTGATCGACCGCGCCGGCCAGCGCCTGCGGATCGTGCCCGACGTCGCCCGGGCCTACGGGGCGGGGATGTCGGCTTTCGGCGACCTGACGCTGCGGTCGCGGCCCGGCTCCCCGGGCTCGATCAACAACGTGGCCCTGCACCTCAGCCTGGAGAGCCCGGCGGACGGGCGGGGCGATGGCGATGGCCACTCCGGCTACAGCGCGGCGCAGTACCGAGCGGCGGCGGCGCAGGTGTTGCTGTGGCAGGGCCGCTGGGCCATCCCCCTCCACCGGCTCACCACCCATGCGGCGGTGGACCGGAGCCACAGCCGCTACGACCCCCGCAGCTTCCGCTGGGACCGCTTCCTGCCCGCCTGGCAGAGGGCCGCCCGCGCCTGCGGCTGGAGCGGGTACGACACCGGCCAGGCGGGCCCATGACGCCCGCTGCCGATAGCGTGGGCGTCCGGGCCGCGCCCATGTCGCCCTGGGGGAACCCACCATGAACCGGCTGCTGTCGTCCCTGCCCCGCGGTGGCCCGGGCTGGCTCGCCCCGCTGGCGCTCGTTCCCGTCGTTCCCCTGGCGCTCGTTCCCGCTCCGGCGGCGGCCCAATCCGCGGAGGACTGGCGCAGCGCGCCGTACGCGATCCCGCCGCCCGCCCCCGAGGCGGCACCCGGCGCGCGGTCTGCGCCGGAACCGCCGCCGCCGCCGCGACAGATCCTG
>JBIPMZ010000213.1:0-4512 GCA_044376165.1 Cyanobium sp. | reverse complement strand
GATCCGACCGGGCTGGGAGCGGGAGTTCCCCAACAACTCCGTGCCCACCAACTCCACCGTGGTGGCCTTCCTGCGCCCCGGCAACCCCAAGAAGATCAACGGCTGGAAGGATCTCGACAACAAGAACGTCGAGTCGGTGCTGGCCAATCCCAAGACCTCCGGCGGCGCCCGCTGGAACTTCCTGGCCCTGTGGGGCTCGATCACCCGGGCGGGCGGCTCGGAGGCGGCGGCGAGGAGCTTCATCACCGGCGTCTACAAGAACGCCGAGGTGCTGCCCAAGGATGCCCGCGAAGCCACCGACACCTTTGTGAAGCGTCGCCAGGGCGATGTGCTGCTCAACTGGGAGACCGAGGCGGTGCTGGCCCGCAAAAGCGGGGAGTGGACCGGCCCGGTGAAGGTGTTCAGCCCCAATGTGCTGACGGAGATGCCGATCGCTGTGGTCGACCGCAACGTCGACAAGAAAGGAACCCGCAAGGCGGCGGAAGCCTTTGCGGCCTTCCTCTACACGCCGGCAGCTCAGCGGATCTTTGTGGACAACGGCTTCCGCCCCGTCACCCCCGAGGGCAGGGCCTACGCCCGGGGCAAGTTCCCCGCCGTTTCGTTCTTCAAGGTGGGGGATTTCGGCGGCTGGGGCGCCGTGGACAAGAAGTTCTTCGGCAAGGGCGGCCTCTGGGATCAGATCTTCGCCCAGGCCCGCTGAGCGGCACCCGGTTGCTTAAGCGAGGGGCCCCCCGGGGCCCCGACCCTCGCCCTACACCGCGAAAAGGCGAGCCGCATACTGTGTAAACTCTTGGCCAAGTTGTCCATCGGCTTACCGTGCTTTCCAGGTCTTTCCCGTCGCTCCTCGCCGCTGGCTCCCGCCCCGGGGATCGGGGGCTTGCCCCACGGGGCCTGGTCTCCCTGGCTTTAACGGGGGTCCTGCTCACGGGCTGCGGGGGCGGGCCGCAGACGGAGGGCGGGGGCGGAGCTGGGGGTGGGGGCTCAGCGGGCAGCCAGGAGTTGCTGCTCGTGAGCTACGCGGTCACCAAAAGTGCCTATGACCAAATCCTGCCGAAGTTCGAGGCCGACTGGAAGGCCCGCACCGGCCAAACGATCCGGGTGAAAAGCAGCTACGGCGGCTCCGGTTCCCAGACCCGGGCGATCCTCGATGGCCTGCCCGCCGACGTGGCCACCCTCGCTCTGGCGGGCGATGTGCTGAAGCTCCAGAAGGCGGGGCTTGTGAATCCTGGCTGGGAGAAGGAGCTGCCGGAGGGCGGGATGATCACCCATTCGGTGGTGGCTCTGCTCACCCGCGAGGGCAATCCGAAGCGGATCACCGGCTGGGCTGACCTGGCCCGCCCCGATGTGCGCGTGGTGACCGCCAACCCGAAGACCTCCGGTGGCGCCCGCTGGAACTTCCTCGGTCTCTGGGGCTCGATCACCCAAACCGGCGGTACCGAAGCGCAGGCCAAAACCTACGTGCAGGCTGTGTATCGCAACGTGGAAAACCTGCCGAAGGATGCGCGGGAGGCCACCGATGCCTTCCTCAAGCGCGGCCAGGGCGATGTGTTGCTCAATTATGAAAACGAGGCGATCCTGGCCCGCTCGGTGGGTGAGCTGAAGCAACCCTTTGTGGTGCCGGCGGTGAACATCCGCATCGAGGGGCCGGTGGCGGTGGTGGACCGCAACGTCGACCAGCGCGGCACCCGCAAGGCGGCGGAAGCCCTGGCGGCCTACCTGCAGACGCCGGAGGCGCAGCGCATCTTCGCGGAGCAGGGGTTCCGGCCGGTGAACCGGCAGGTGTGGCAGGAGGTGAAGAATCGCTTCGCGCCGGTGCCCAAGCCCTTCACGGTGGCCGCCTTCGGGGGTTGGGAGGCGGTGGATACCACGTTCTTCGCCAAGGCTGGCGGATTGTGGGAGGAGTTGTTCGGCCAGGCCCGCCGCTGATCCCCCCATGTGCGAACTGCTGGCCCTGAGCGCCAACACCCCCACCGACCTGCGCTTCAGCTTCCATGGCCTCACCCGCCGGGGCGGAGCCACGGGCGATCACCGCGATGGTTGGGGGCTGGCCAGTTTCGAGGCCGACGGGCAGGGGGTGCGGCTGTTCCGGGAGGACGCACCGGCGGCCTTCTCCCCGGTGGCCGCCGAGGTGGCGAGCCTGGCCCTGCGCGCCCACTGCTCGATCGCCCACATCCGCAAGGCCACCCAGGGGGTGGTGGCGCTGGAGAACTGCCACCCCTTTCATCGCCGCTGGCGGGGTCAGGAGTGGGTGTTTGCCCACAACGGCGACCTGCGCGGCCCGATCCCCTCGGCCGCTGGATTCGAGCCGGAGGGCAACACCGACAGCGAGGCCGCCTTCTGCTGGCTGCTGGGGGAGCTGGAGCGGCGCAACATTCCGCCGGAGGACGAGGGGGCCCTGTTCGCGGCCCTCGTAGAGGCCAGCGATGGGCTGGCGGGGCTCGGCATCTTCAACGCCCTGATCGCCAACGGCCGCTGGCTGTTCGCCACCAGCTCCACCCGCTTGCACCGCATCACCCGCCGCGCCCCGTTCCGCCGGGCCACCCTGGCCGATGACGACCTGAGCGTCGACTTCGCCCAGCTCACCAGCCCCGACGATGTGGTGACCATCCTGGCCACCGAACCCCTCACCCGCGACGAGCCGTGGCAGCCGCTGCTGCCGGGGGAAGCGGTGCTCCTGCGCCACGGGGAGGTGGTGCGGCGGCGGGAGGGCCAGGCCGCAGCGGCAGATGTTGCCCCCGCGGGAGCGGCCTCGGGTTCGCCCGCTGCGCCTTAGCCGGCGCTGTGGGGCCCCGCAGGCGGTAGCCCCAGGGCCTTCCACAGGCGCTGCTGGCCGCTGGCCAGGCCGGGCAGGGCCGGCCGACCCTCGGCGGTGCGAATCCATGCCAACCCCAGCAGCAGCAGGGGAACACCCACCAGCAGCGGGGCGGTCAGCAGGCCCAGGAGCAGCAGGAGTGTGGGGCCCAGGTTGTTCGGAAACGACGGAGCCGGCATCGACAAGGAAACGGTGGCCCCCTTCCTAAGCAGCCCGGGGGATGGGGAAGGTGGCTGGGTTCACATCGACCTGTAGGCCGAGCCTGGCAGCCCCCAACCCCGAAATGCATCTTTGAACGTAACTCCATCGGACAACCCGAAAATTGAACAAACCCCCCGACACTCCTCTCCGCTGCCCTACATTGCCCTCCTCCTTGCCCCAAGCCCGATGAGCCATGCCGGCGTGAGCCTGGCGGCGGCCTCCCGCTACTGGTTGAAGTTGGGGTTCGTGAGCTTCGGCGGACCTGCGGGTCAGATCGCCCTGCTGCACCGGGAGCTGGTGCAGGAGCGCCGCTGGCTGTCGGAGCGCCGCTTCCTGCACGCCCTCAACTACTGCATGCTGCTGCCGGGTCCGGAGGCGACTCAACTCGCCACGTACCTCGGCTGGTTGATGCACGGGGTGCGGGGTGGGCTGATCGCTGGCGGCCTGTTTCTGCTGCCCTCCGTGGTGGTGCTGCTCGGGCTTTCCAGCCTCTACGCCCTCTGGGGCCAGCAGCCGCTGCTCACCTCGGTGTTCTGGGCGCTCAAGCCGGCGGTGCTGGCGATCGTGATCCAGGCCAGCTGGCGGGTGGGCCAGCGCACCCTGCGCCATCCGCTGCTGGCGGCGATCGCCGTCGGCGCCTTCCTCGGCCTGACGGTGCTGCGGCTGCCCTACCCCCTGATCGTGGCGGCCGCTGCGCTGACGGGCTGGATCGGTGGACGGCTCCGCCCCGCCTGGTTCGCCCCGCCTGTCGCCCGCCGGTTCAGCGCGAGTCCCGCGGCGGCGAGCGGAGAGGCCGCTCCGATCCACGACGACGACACCCCCACGCCCGACCACGCCCGCTTCCGGCCGCGCCGCCTGGCCCTCACCCTGCTGGTGAGCGCCCTGGCCCTGGGGCTGCCCCTGGCGGCGTTGAGCGCTTGGGGGGGCTGGGGGGGAGAGCTGGCGCGGATGGCCCGCTTTTTCACCCGCGTGGCGCTGGTGAGCTTCGGCGGGGCCTATGCGGTGCTCCCCTACGTGGCCCAGGGAGCGGTGGAAAGCTTTGGTTGGCTGGACGCCCACCAGATGGCCGACGGCCTCGCCCTGGGGGAGACCACCCCCGGTCCGCTCATCATTGTTGTGGCCTTTGTGGGCTTCATGGGCGGCTGGAACGGCAGCGGCTCGCTGCTCACCGCCCTGCAGGCGGGGCTGGTGACGGTGTGGTTCACGTTCCTGCCCTCGTTTGTGTTCATCCTGGCCGGGGCGCCGCTGGTGGAGGCCAGCCGGGAAGACCTGCGCCTCGGACCGCCGCTCACCGCCATCACGGCGGCGGTGACCGGGGTGATCGCCAGCCTGGCGGTGCTGCTGGCGGCCCCCTCCCTGGCGCCCAACGGCCAGCTCGACCCCGGGGCCCTCGCGGTGGGACTCGTCTCCCTGGTCCTGCTGCTGGGGCGGAATTGGGGCGTGTTGCCCCTGATCGGCGCGGCGGCGCTGGTGGGGCTGGGGCGGCTGGTGCTGGTGGG
>JBIPMZ010000212.1:0-4516 GCA_044376165.1 Cyanobium sp. | reverse complement strand
GCGGGTCAGCTGCGCATGGGCACCTGCAATCCCTACCTGTGTTCCCCCGGCCTGGATTTCATGCACACGCTGCTGTGGACCACCGCCGGCCATGCGAGCCAAGGGGGAGCGCTGCAGGCGGCGGAGCTGGAGCGGGGCTCGATCCAGCGATCCCTGGAGCTGTTCCAGCAACGGGTGAGCAGGATCGACCCCACCTACATCGAGCAGATCGAGATCTGGAGGCGCCGGCCCGAGGCCCTCGATGCGGTGGTGATGGCGGAGCAGAGCTACCGCCAACTGCAACGGGAGCCTGGCTTTGGGGATCTGGTGGCGGTTCCCTTCGGCGCCGACCAGGGCTCGCCGCTGGTGGCGTTGCCATGGACCACGGGGCCGGAGCGGCAGGCGCTGGAGCGTTTCGGCCGCTTCGTGACCTCCTCCCCCCTGCAGGCCCTGGCCCGCCGCCAGGACTTCGGCCAGCCCAGCCCAGTCCCCGATGGAGCACGGCCGCCCCGCGCGGATGGCGAGCTGCTGAGAACGGTGCAGCGGCTCTGGAAGCAGCGCAAGGATGGCGGGCGCACGGTGTACCTGCAGCTGCTGGTGGATGTGAGCGGCTCGATGAACGAGGACAACCGCCTCTCCCAGCTCAAGCGGGCCCTGACCGTGGCCAGCGGGGCGATCAACAGCGGCAACCAGGTGGGGCTGATCAGCTTCAGCGACAAACCGACACGGCTGATGCCTCTGCAGCCCTACGACGCGAACAGCCGAGCGCGATTGCTGGCCACGGTGCAGGGGCTGCAGGCCAATGGCAACACCGCCCTGTATGACGGCCTGACGGTGGCGTTGCACGATCTGATGCAGGCGCGCCGCCGCGATCCGAACGGTCGCTTCCATCTGCTGGTGCTCAGCGACGGCATGGCCACCAAAGGGCTGCGGCTGGGGGATCTCAGAAGCGTGATCGAGAACAGCGACATCACGATCACGCCGATTGCCTATGGCGACGTCAACGATGGAGAGCTGCGCGACATTGCCGCCATCCGCGAGGGCACGGTGTACCGGGGCGACCCCAAACGCATCCTGCCGCTGATCAACGACCTATTCCAGACCACCCTTTGATCCGGAGGAGACGATGGCGACATCCCTTGCTCCCCTGGCCAGCCGACTTCTGATTGGCGGCTGGCTCAGCCAGTTGCTGCTGGCTGGCGGCATCGCACTGGTGGCGCCGATTCCGGTGCGCCCCCTGGTGATTGAACGGCGCTTCTGCAGCGAAAGCCAGCAGGAAGCCCTACTGGCTCACTATCGGCAGCTGGCGCTGCGAGACAGGCTCGGAATTGAACGTTTTCGGCCGGTAATTCTCTACAGCGTATTCGGCAAACAGCAAAGCGATAGGCTGCCCGCCGCCAGTGCGCTGGGCCTGGCCAGCACGGCGGGTGATGGGAACCGCCAGGCAGCAGCTCTGCTACAGGACAATCACCCCACGGCCCTGGTGCTGCGCTGCCAGCAGGCGCCGTGAAGACCTACCTATCCACCAGCGACCAGCCACCCTTCACCAGGACAACGCCATGAAGTTATTTGCCTTCTGGTCAAAACTATTGCACTCAGTCCTTACGCTAATCTTCTATTCCCTTCGGACAGGGGCATGGCATTTAATCCTTGTAGTCACCATGGCATGGTGCCTTTACATCGCCGTACTCGTGGCCGGCTTTGAGGGCATCAAAAATAGCCTTGGTTTATTGTGGGCGATTGTCGCAACTGCCACGCTGTTCTGCGGCCAACCCCCCATTGCCTTAATGAGTGGAGCCGCCATTCATGCCACGAACGCCTGGGAGTGGCATCCCGCCATGGCTGTGTCATTTGCTATTAGCCCGTACATCTGGCTGCTGTCACATACGTGTCTTCATCGGCTAGCTGGCTATATCCGTCAGTTCACTTCGCCACACTGATCGGGATATTGGGGCTCTTGGGGGTTCCCATCCAGGCTCTGCAACTGGGGCCGCAGCACCAGGTCTATGCCCTCCATCGGGATCGCCCCCAGCCGCACCTCCCGCCGCTGCAGTTCAGCAAGGCTCAACAGAATGACCAGGTGCTCGGGAGTGCAGAGATGCACCACCCCGCTGTCGGCCAAGGCCGACAACTCCAGCGGCGCCAACTTGGGCCGGGTTGGGTTGCTGAGGGAGACGGTGCCGCGGATCAATCGGTGAACAAAATCTTCAACTCATTGCGCCAGTTCTGATCGGGGGCGGGCAGGAAGGGACGCGCCACGGTCCACATCCGCTCGAAGTCGTTCAGCAGGGTGCCGGTGAGCAGGGCATCGCTGGCGCGCAGATCGAGCTCCAGCTGGAAGGTGTGGATCGCCAGAGCCCCGTGCAGGAAGGGCGCCGCCAACAACGTGGGGCCAGCGCGGTACAGGGAAAGGGAAGGCAGGGTGTCGTACAGCCGGATCTCCAGATGGGTGGGATTGCCGCTGGCGCGAATCGTGGCCTCCAGAGTTTCCAGATTGCCGATCACGCTGCCCTGGATGGCGAAATCCTCGGCCATCGGCTCGGCCGCATAACGCTTCAGCACTTCCTCTCGCAGTCCCGCGGCCAGGGAATAGGGCCATGCCAGCAGGATGCGCACCCGCACCCCAACCTGCAGGCAGCGGCTGAGGTGGGGGCGATAGTGCTCCAGGTTGGGCGCAAAGGTCTGCAGGATGGCCACCTCCTTCTGGTCTTCCGGCTGGTCTTGTTCCGGGTCGTGGGTGAGCCGCTCCAGGGCGGCAGCAAAGGTGTCGGTGGGAAAAGCAGCGTGAATTCGAGTGAGACCAAAACGGGACAGGCCCGGCCCACTCCGCTGATACTGCTGCACCAGAGAACGCTGCAACTGCGGCAACTTGTAGCCCGGGCCGCTGATATTGAACTTGCGGTAGATGGTGCGTAGGCGCTGAGTGAAGGCCTCCTCCTCGATCGGCCCCTGACGACGCTGACAGGCTTCCAGCAACTGCTGCTTACTCTGGCCGGGCTCCTCGTTCAGGCAGAGAATCACCTCCAGCTCATGGGGGGTGAGGGCGTAGTCCTGCCGATCCCCGAGGGTCTGCAGGAATGCTGTCCAGCTCATCGCTGCAGACGGGGTGGCGGGGTTGGGGCAGTGTCGCCGATGAAATCCTATCCCACCACAGCCGCAAGCTGGCGGGCTCCAGCAGCTTCCACCACCTTTCATCTAGCCATGATTAACAGACTCTCAAACCGACAGTCACTGTCAGTAGCAACACCTGAACAACACCCCATGCTGGCGAAGCATCCACTTTGATGCACGCCAATCGCTGGAGCCGGCCGTTTGCGCTGCGCGGGATCGAGGAGTACCGGAAGTTTGTGTTTCTGGCCTTGGTAGCGAAGCATCAGGTCACGCCGTCCGACCAGGTGGATCAGGTGTGGCCTCTGCATCGGCTGTTCCGCGAGCCCTGCAGGAACGCTTTCTGCCCGGGGCGTCGCTCCCTTCCAGGGTTTGCCACAGGCGCCGTGTCGCGATCTGCCCCCCTACAGCAACGAGTCCTGATGCTCCTGCGGCACCAGCTGAGAGACGGCCTCGTTCTGTTCATCGGCTTCGCCGGCCTTCACCTCCAAAACCTGTTCGATGACGCGATCGGTGAGGGTGTCGAAGTAGGCCACCAAGGTGCTTTGCAGGTCGAGGAATTCGGGCCAGAGGGTGTCGTTCTCGAAGCGGCGGTTCAGGCGCGCCATCACGGTGGTGCGACGCTGGCCGCGGTAGCGATAGGGGCGGATGCCGTAGCGGCGCAGCAGGGCCACAAACAGGTGACGCGACCACTGATCCGAAAGCGTGAAGCGAAACTCGATCGGCGGCTCCTCCGCTTCCAGCTCCTTCAGGCGCGCCTGGATGCGTTCGCGGGCCCGTTCGGCCGCCTGCCGTTCCCCCTCGCTGCCGGGCCGGGCGTGGAGCGCCTCGATGCGGCGCAGTTTTTCGACCAGCTGCTGCTCAGGGCTGGGGTTGGGATTGCGGTGGCTGATGGGATCCCCGGGCGGGTTCGGAATAGGGTACGAGGGGAATTGCGCCGCACGGCGGATCCTGGCGCGGCCGGATCCGCTCTCTGGCAGTGATCGGGGCGGGTTGCGGCCCCAGCTTGAGGGGCAGACCCTTGCGCGCCTTCTCCAGGCCGGCGCTCACACCTGCCAGCGGAGCGTTTCATGGGCTCATCCTCGCCGCGATGGGAGCAGGCTTCCCTCAGGGGGCCGGAAGGAGACGCCGCTTCGCCAACGCGCTGCGCAGGCACGTCCTGCGTTGGCAAGGTGGGAGCGTGATCCGATCATTTTGCTCAGGCATCCGCCTGGAGGCGCTCCGGGGAGCCCCCCATGACCCGCCCAGCCATGATCTGAAGATGGTGCAGAGGGGGCTGGGTGAGGATTTGACGGCTATTCAGCCGATGGGAGTGACGTATCAGCAGCGGGGTTGAGGCCACATGTCCGGTGAGCATATAAATTTTCTTACTGGCAGAGGAGGGGTCAAACGTAAAGCTGGTGATCTCGTTGGGCTCCGCTACCCGGTA
>JBIPMZ010000391.1:0-4533 GCA_044376165.1 Cyanobium sp. | reverse complement strand
CAGGTCGTGAAGATCACGACCTTCCTGACCGACATGGCCGACTACGAGGCCTACAACGCCGTGCGCAACCAGGTGTTCGCCGCTGTCTCGCCACCGCCGGCCAGTTCGACCGTGGGCACGTCGGCCTTGCCCAGGCCCGGCTGCCGCGTGGAGATCGAGGCCGTGGCGGTGATCCTGGCGCGCTGAGCGCAGCGGGCCAGTGGCTACCGCGCCGGCAGGCGCGGCAGTGCGGCGGCGGCCTCGCGGATGCGCCGGGCAAATCGCTGCAGCGGCTCCAGCAGCGGGTTGGCGGCCGCGCGGCGCGACCCGGCCGCGCGGCGCGACCCGGCCGCGCCGGTGCCCGTGGACGGCGTACTCAAGGCGATCGCGCCCACGACGACGCCGTCGCGGTCGGTCACCGGTACCGCGAGGGCCTTCAGGCCGATGTCCAACTCGCCATCGACCTCGGCCCAGCCCTGGGCGCGCACGCCGTCCAGGATGCGCCGCAGCGCAGCGGGGTCGGTGACCGTGCGCGCGGTGATGGCGTCCAGCCGGGCGCCTTCGAACCAGGCGTCCAGCTGCGGCGGCGGCAGGGCCGCCAGCAGCACGCGGCCCATCGCGCTGGCATGCGCCGGCAGCCGGTCTCCGGCCTTGACGGTGATCGACATCAGGCGCCGCGCCGAGGGCATGCGGATCACGTGGACGATGTCCTGGCCGTCCAGCACCGCGGCCGAGCCGGACTCGCCTGTCTCGCGCACCAGCTCCTGCAGCAGCGGCTGCGCGACGTCCCACGCGCTGACCGACGACAGGTAGGCGAAGCCCAGTGCGAGCACGCGCGGCAGCAGCGAGAACAGCTTGCCGTCGAAAGCCGCATAGCCCAGCGCGACCAGCGTCAGCAGCAGCCTTCGCGCGGCGGCGCGGCTGATGTCCGCGCGGCGGGCGACCTCGCTCAGGGTCAGGGCCTCGCCTCCGTTGCCGAAGGCTTCGATGACGGCCAGCCCGCGGGCCAGCGCGCTGACGAAGTGCTCCGAGTCGGGTGGATCGCTTGACATGGCAGGCGGTGCGTTGAAAAATGGCAATTACGAACTTATGTTCGCACAGCGAACGTTGTGCGTCAAGCTCATCGTCGCTCCCGCCCGTCGCCGAACCCGATCCCGCGCAGCCCGCGCCCCAACCGCACACTCCCATGACCGACACCCTGAAAATCCATCGCCTGGGCGACTCGCAGCGCGTGGTCTATGGCCCGCTGGCGCACTACTTCCCGCTGGCCGGCGACGGGCAGACCCCGGTGCGCACGGGTATCCAGGTCAGCGAGCCGGGCTACGTCGCTCCGATGCACTGGCACCCGAACGTGGAGCTGCTGTTCGTCGTCGAGGGCGAGACCGAGGTCTGGCTGCACGGGCAGGAGGATGCGAAGCAGCGACTCGTCGAGGGCGACTGCGCGGTGCTGCCGGCCAACGTGCCGCACAGCTTCCGCACCGTGGGCGAGCGGCGCATGCGGCTGCTGGGCATCCACGCCAGCGCCGACCGTGTCGTGCACTACCTGGACCGCAAGACCGACGACCAGGGCTACCCGGTGCTGGACGCCGCGCTGCAGCCCGTCGCCAAGGACGGGGCCTGAGTTGCCGGACACCCCCGACGACGGCGGCATCGTCTGGCGCGGCATGACGGCCGCGCAGGTCGCCGCGCAGTACAACCCGCAGCTCGCGGTGGCCGACCCGGCGCGCTACGCGCAGGAGAACCGCGTCGCCAGCCAGGCCGCGCGCGAGCACCTGCCGGGCACGCTGGACATCGGCTACGGCCCCGGCCCGCGCCAGCGGCTGGACGTCTTTCCCGCCAGCGGCAGCAGCCTGCGCAGTGAAGGCCTTGCGCCCGTGCTGCTGTTCGTCCACGGCGGCGGCTGGCGCACGCTGGACAAGTCGGTCTACTCGTTCATCGCGCCGCCCTGGTCCGCGCTGGGCGCGGTCACCGTGCTGCCCAGCTACGGCTTGCTGCCCGAGGTCCCGCTGTGGCGGATGGTCGAGGAGGTGCGCGAGGCCATCGCCTGGGTGGACGCCCACGTGCGGGATCACGGCGGCGACCCGCGCCGCATCGTGCTGGCCGGCATGTCCGCAGGCGCGCAGCTGTCGGGAATGGCGCTAGCCCACGAGCCCTCGGCCCGCGTGATCCGCGCCGCCGCCCTAGCCAGCTCGGTATACGACCTGGACGCCCACCGCTGGCACGGCCGCCACCAGGACATGGCGCTGGACGAGGCGCTGGTCGCGCGGGCCAGCCCGCTGCGCAACCCGCCGCGAAACGAGCGTCTGCCGATGTCGCTGTCGGTCGGCGCCGATGAGACGCCCGAAATGCTGCGCCAGACGCGCGAGTACCACGCGATGCTCACCGCACGCGGCCATCCGGTGCAGTTGCACGTCGAATCGGGGCTGCACCACCTCAGCATGGGCCGCGCCTTCGCGCAGCCCGCCACTGCCACCTTCAAGGCCTTGCACGGCCTGCTCGCAGCGACGGCCTGAGGCCAGCGCCGCTGTCCCCGCCCGTCTTCCCCACGCCCCACCCTTGTCCGCCTGGAGCCCGCCCATGAACCGCCGCCACGCCCTGCTCGCCAGCCTGTCCGCCGCCCTAGCGGCCCGAACCGCGCCCTCCCTCGCGCAGGCCTGGCCCGGCAAACCCATCCGCCTGATCATTCCCTACCCGCCTGGCGGGCAGACCGACATCGTGGGCCGCTGGCTCGGTGCGCGGCTGTCCGCGGTGCTCGGCCAGCAGGTGGTGATGGACAACCGGGCCGGCGCGCAGGGCATCGTCGGCATGAGCGCGGCCAAGGGCGCCGCGCCCGACGGCTACACCTTCGTCTACAGCAACGTCAGCATCAGCCTGATCAACCGCTTCGCGCACGCCAAGCTGCCCTACGACGCACTGACCGACTTCGAGCCGGTCTCGCTGCTGGGCTTCACCACGCTCGGGCTGGCCGTGCCACAGGCCTCGGGTCTGAAGACGCTGGACGAGCTGGTGCGCCACGTGAAGGCCAACCCGGGCAAGACCACCTACGCGTCGTTCGGTATCGGCAGCACGGCGCACATCTACGGTGAGATGTTCAACGGCGCCGCCGGCCTGGACATGGCCCACGTACCCTACAAGGGCACGGCGCCGGCCACCGTGGACGTGGCTGCCGGCCGCGCCACCGCCGGCTACATCGACTTCGCCAGCATGGGTCCGATGATCCAGGGCGGCAAGCTGCTCGTGCTTGCCGTGACCGGCACGCAGCGCTGGCCGCAGCAGCCCACCGTGCCCACCTTCGGCGAGCTCGGCTACCCGCTGGACCTGCCCGGCTGGGCCGGCATCATGGCGCCCAAGGGCACGCCGCGTCCCATCATCGAGCGCATGAGCCAGGAGATCGCCAAGATCATGCAGACGGCGGAAGGCAAGGCGGACATGCTGGAAAAGGGCGGCATCATCGCGGTGGGTAGCACCCCCGGCGAATTCGCCGATCGGCTGCAGCGCGACGCGCCGCGGTGGGGCGAGGCCTTTGCGAAGTCCGGCGTGAAGCCCCAGGAATGACGGAAGGTCACGGCATGCCGCGACGGCTCGAGGGCAAAGTAGCGTTGATTACCGGCGCAGCCGGCGCACAGGGCCGCGCCGCCGCTTACGCCTTCGCCTGGCACGGCGCGCGCGTGGCGCTGGCCGATATCGATGAGGCCCGCGTGCACCGGCTCGCGCAGGACGTGATCGCCGAGGGCGGCGAGGCGCTGGCCATCGTCGCCGACGTGACCTCCGAGGACAGCGTGCGGCGCATGGTGGATGCGGCGCTGGCGCGCTTCGGAAGCCTGAACGTGCTCTACAACAACGCCGGCATCAACAACGGCGGCCCCACCGAGGCCGAGCGAGACTGCGACGTCGTGCGGCTGCCGCTGCACATCTGGCAGCGCATGATCGACGTGAACCTGACTGGCGTGTTCCTGTGCTCCAAGCACGCCATCCCCGCGCTGATCGCCGCCGGCGGCGGCTCGGTCGTCAACATCTCCTCCACCGCCGGCATCCTCGGCAGCTCGCTGTCTGGGCACAGCTACTCGGCGACTAAGGGCGGGCTGAACTCGCTGACCCGCTCGATGGCCGCCGCATACGCGAAGCACCAGGTGCGCGTCAACGCGATCTGCCCGGGCTCGCTCGAGCCGGTGATGAAGTTCGGCATCCCGCGCACCCCCGAGCGGCAGAAGATGCTCGAGGCCAACTACCCGATCGGACGGCTGGGCACCGAGGACGACGTCGTGCACCTGGCGGTCTACCTCGCCTCGGACGAGTCCGCGTGGACAACCGGCGCCGTGATCCCGGTCGACGGCGGCTTCACGTCGACGTCCTGAAGCGGCCCGCCGCTGGCGTCTCCCGGACACCGTCCCGATCACCATGACACCTGCCCGCAACGCTATCGACATAGGCCTGCTGGTCGGCGACATCGCCGCCAGCCTCGCGTTCTACGAAGGCGTGCTCGGCCTGCGCAAGGTGCAGCAGATGCCCACCTCGTTCGGCACGATGCACCGCATGGCCTTCGGCGACAGCTTC
>JBIPMZ010000211.1:0-4563 GCA_044376165.1 Cyanobium sp. | reverse complement strand
GCGCCCACGTGCATCGCCAGCATGAAGCCGGTGGTGCCGGCCTTGTGGCGCCGCTGTCGCGGGGGCAGCGGCGGCCGGGGGGCGCTCATACCCTCCCGCAGGGCGTGCTGCCGCCGCCGCGAGGGCGGGGATTCGAGCGGCTCGCCGGGATGGGGGAAGCCGGGAAAGTCGTGATCCCCCGCGCCCTCTCCAGAATCCCCGGTGGATCCCCTCCGGGAAGGATCGGCAAGGGGAGCGGCGGAGGGGTTGGTGGAGGGGCGAATGGGCAAGGGATGCGGGGCGGCAGTGGACTCGGGAATCTAACCGTGGAACTTCAACAGCGGCCTGCGGGCAGCATGGCGCCATGCCTCCCGGCCCCGATGACCGCCGCCCTTCCCCCCCTCTCCGCCCGTGAGGCCGCCGACCGCGTCGCGGCCGCCCTGGTGCGCATCGCCCCCCTGGCGGCCGCCCGCACCGCCGCCGTGCGACCGCGGTTGGAGAGGGTGCTGGCCGCCTTCGCCGCCGAGCGGGTGGGGGTGCATCATTTCGCCTCGGTGAGCGGCTATGGCCACGGCGATCTGGGTCGCGAGATCCTCGATCGGGTCTTCGCCCGGGTGGTGGGGGCCGAGGCGGCTGCGGTGCGCCTCCAGTTCGTCAGCGGCACCCATGCGATCACCGCGGCCCTGTTCGGGGTGCTGCGCCCCGGGGATCGGATGCTGGCCCTCACCGGCCGCCCCTACGACACCCTCGAGGAGGTGATCGGCCTGCGGGGGGAGGGCCAGGGATCCCTGGCGGAGTTCGGTGTGCGCTACGACGAGCTGCCGCTCCGGCCCGATGGGGCGGTGGATGAGGGGCGGCTGGAGGAGGCGTTGACGCCGCCGACGCGGCTGGTGTTGATCCAGCGCAGCTGCGGCTACAGCTGGCGGCCCTCGCTGGCGGTGGCGGAGATCGGGCGGTTGATCGAGCGGGTGAAGCGCCTCTCCCCCCACTGCATTTGCTTCGTGGACAACTGCTACGGCGAATTGGTGGAGGACCAGGAGCCCACGGCGGTGGGGGCCGATCTGATCGCCGGCTCGATGATCAAAAACCCCGGCGGCACCATCGCCCCCGGCGGCGGCTACCTGGCGGGCCGGGCCGAGTGGGTGGAGCGGGCCTGCTGCCGCCTGACGGCCCCCGGCATCGGCAGCGAGGGGGGGGGGAGTTTCGATCAGCAGCGCCTGCTGTTCCAGGGGTTGTTCCTGGCGCCGCAAATGGTGGCGGAGGCCCTGATCGGGGCGGAGCTCACGGCCGCGGTGTTCGCCGACCTGGGGGTGCCGGTGCAGCCCCGGCCCGGCGGGCCGCGCAGCGATGTGATCCAGGCGGTGCGACTGGGCAGCCCCGGCGCCCTGAAGGCCGCCTGCCGCGCGTTCCAGGCCGCCTCGCCGGTGGGGGCCTATCTCGATCCGGTGCCGGCGCCGATGCCCGGCTATGCCGCCGAGCTGGTGATGGCCGGCGGCACCTTCATCGACGGCAGCACCAGCGAGTTTTCCGCCGACGGCCCCCTGCGGGAGCCCTGGGTGCTCTACGCCCAGGGGGGCACCCATCACCAGCATGTGGCGATCGCCTTGGAGCGGGCCCTGCCGGCCCTCTCCGCCGCCGCCTGAGCCGCGGCGCCTGCGGTCCGACACACTGGGGGCGCTCCGCATTCCTCCGCCGGCGATGCCGCTCCTCTTCCCCGACGACTGTCGTTACGCCGACAGCCATGAGTTCGCCCGCAGCGAAGGCGATCTGGTGCGAGTGGGCATCAGCGCCTTCGCCGTCGACCAGCTCGGCGACATCGTTTTTGTGGATCTGCCGGAGGTGGGCGCCTCCGTCTCCCAGGGCAGCGGCTTTGGCACGGTGGAGTCGGTGAAGGCGGTGGAGGATCTGGTGGCCCCCCTGAGCGGCGTGGTGGAGGCCCGCAACGAGGCCGTGCTGGCCAGCCCGGAGGAGCTGCAAAACGATCCCTACGGCGAGGGGTGGCTGCTGGTGGTGCGCCCGGCCGATCCGGGCGAGCTGGAGAGCCTGATGGACGCCGCCACCTACCGCAGCAAGGTGGAGGGGGCCTGAGGGGCCACTGCCCCCGCCGGGTCACGCCTGGCTCGGAAACCGCTCGATTTTCGTAACATCTAGCGATTCCTAGCCTTTTTGCCATGTCGGCTCCGTTCCTGGTCCGCCACCTCGGTCCCAGCGAAAGGGAGCAGGAAGCGATGCTGGCGGAGCTGGGTTTGGCGTCGCTGGAGGCCCTCTCGGCAGCGGTGGTGCCCGCCGACATCCTCCTGCCTCCGGCCGCCGCGGCCGAGGGCCTACCCATCGCCTGCGGCGAGGCGGAAGCCCTGGCGGAACTCGCTGAAATCGCCGCCGCCAACCGGCCCTGCCGAAGCCTGATCGGTCTGGGGTATTACGGCACCGCCACCCCCGCCCTGATCCAGCGCCACGTCCTCGAAAATCCCTGCTGGTACACCGCCTACACCCCGTACCAGGCGGAGATCGCCCAGGGTCGCCTCGAGGCGCTGCTCAACTTCCAAACCCTGGTGAGCGAGCTGACCGGCCTGCCGATCGCCAACGCCTCCCTGCTCGATGAGGGCACGGCGGCAGCGGAGGCCATGGCCCTGTCCCTGGCGGTGAGCCGCCGGGCTGGCTCCCGCCACTTCCTGGTGGATCAGGCCCTCTTCCCCCAAACCTTGGCGGTGCTTCAAACCCGCGCCGAGCCCCTGGGCATCGTGCTCGAAGCCGTGGATGCCGAGGGGCTGGCCGCCGAGCTCGCCGCCGGGACCGCCGCGGATCCGGCCCTGCCGGAGAGGGCCTTCGGCCTGCTGCTCCAGCTGCCGGGTTGCGGGGGACGGCTCTGGGATCCGGCGCCCCTGCTGGCGGCGGCCCGATCAGCCGGGGTGATCGCCACGGTGGCCGTCGACCCCCTGGCCCAGGTGCTGCTGGCCCCGGTGGGCCATCTCGGGGCCGACATCGCCGTGGGCAGCCTGCAGCGCTTCGGCGTGCCGATGGGCTTCGGCGGCCCCCACGCCGCCTTCTTCGCCACCCGTGAGGCCTACAAGCGCCAGATCCCCGGCCGGCTCGTGGGGCAGTCCCGCGACGCTGAGGGAAATCCGGCCCTGCGCCTCGCCCTGCAGACCCGCGAGCAGCACATCCGCCGCGACAAGGCCACCAGCAACATCTGCACCGCCCAGGTGCTGCTGGCGGTGATGGCCAGCTTCTACGCGGTGCACCACGGCCCCGAGGGGCTGGAGGCGATCGCCCGTCGCCTCTTGGCCCTGCGGCAGGCCTTGGGAGCCGGCCTCACCGCCCTGGGCCTTCCCCCCGAGCCCGGCCCCGGCTTCGACACGCTGGTGGTGGCGAGCCCGGAGGCGGAGGGGTTGGTGGAGCGGGCGGCGGCCGCGGGCTTCAACCTGCGCCGCGGGCTCCGCGGCACCCACTGCGCCGGCCAGCTGGCGATCAGCCTCGATGAGCTCTCCACGGTGGCGGAGCTGGAGCGGCTGCTCCAGGCCCTCGCCCCTTCCCCGTCGGCGGCGGAGGAGGGGATCACGGCCCTGCGGGCTGTGGCGATGGATCCGGCGGCCGCCCTGCCCGAAGCGATTCCCGCGCGCCGCGATGCCTGGCTGCGCCAGGAGGTGTTCCACCGCTACCGCAGCGAAACGGAGCTGCTCCGCTACATCCAGGCGCTGGTGAGCCGGGACCTGTCCCTGGTGCACGGCATGATCCCGCTGGGCAGCTGCACGATGAAGCTCAACGCCGCCGCGGAGCTGGTGCCGGTGAGCTGGCCGGCCTTCGCCGCTCTCCATCCCTTCGCGCCGGCGGAGCAAACCCGGGGCTACGGGCGCCTGGTGGCGGATCTGGAGGGCTGGCTGGCGGCGATCACCGGATTTGCGGGGGTTTCGCTGCAGCCCAATGCCGGCTCCCAGGGGGAGTACGCCGGCCTGATGGTGATCCGGGCCTGGCACCGCAGTCGCGGCGAGGGCCACCGCCGCCTCTGCTTGATCCCCACCAGCGCCCATGGCACCAACCCCGCCAGCGCGGTGATGGCCGGCATGCAGGTGGTGCCCGTGGCCTGCGATGAGCACGGCAACATCGACCTGGCCGACCTGGAGGCGAAGGCGGAGGCCCATGCCGCCGACCTGGCGGCCTTGATGGTCACCTACCCCTCCACCCACGGCGTGTTCGAGACCGGCATCCGCCGCATCTGCGAGCTGGTGCATGGCCATGGCGGGCAGGTGTAT
This sequence comes from Cyanobium sp., assembly GCA_044376165.1. Lineage (GTDB taxonomy): Bacteria > Cyanobacteriota > Cyanobacteriia > PCC-6307 > Cyanobiaceae > Cyanobium. The sequence goes on along the minus strand of JBIPMZ010000211.1, from coordinate 334 downwards.
CTCGACGGCGCCAATCTCAATGCCCAGGTTGGCTTGTGCAAGCCGGGCCACTACGGCGCCGACGTCTGCCATCTCAATCTGCACAAAACCTTCTGCATCCCCCACGGGGGCGGTGGGCCCGGCGTGGGACCGATCGGGGTGGCGGCGCACCTGCTGCCCTTTCTGCCGGGTCACCCCCTGGCCCCGGTGGGGGGTGGAGCCGGCCACGGTCTTGGCCAGGATCAGGCGATCGGGCCGGTGTCCGCGGCGCCCTGGGGCAGCGCTGGCATCCTGCCGATCAGCTGGATGTACATCCGCATGATGGGGGGCGAGGGCCTGCGTCGGGCCAGTCAGG
>JBIPMZ010000020.1:0-16061 GCA_044376165.1 Cyanobium sp. | reverse complement strand
GCGGTAGAGCACCACCCCGGGGTGGAGCACGCAGCCGTCCCCGAGCACCGCCTCCGGCCCGATCACCACCAGGGGGCCGATCGAAACCCCCGCGCCGAGGCGGGCGCTGGCATCCACCACCGCGGAGGGATGCTGCCCGGGGGGAGGGGAAGGCTGGGGGTAGAGCCGCTCCAGCGCCTCGGCAAAGCCCAGGCGGGGGTCGGCGAGGGCCACCCAGGCGATGCCCCGCTCGCTGGCCTGATGCTGCAGGGCCTGCGCCTCTTCCCCCCGGGCGGGGATCAGCAGAGCGGCGGCGCGGGTGTGGCGGAGGGCAGCGGCCAGGGCATGGCCGGGTTCAAGGAAACTGAGCTGGTCGGGAGCGGCCCGGTCGAGCGCTTCTGCGCCCTGAAGTTCCGGATCGTCGGCCAGATCGCGGAGGGTGTCGGACTCGACGCTGCCGAGCTGGCTGAGCAGGCTGCTGAAGCGCATTCCGGAGGGTCGGGGCGGCCGGATCGTAGGCGCCCCGCCCGTCAGGGGGAACTCGGGGCGCCGGTGAGCACGAAGTGATCGCGATGCACCACCGCCTCGCGGATGGCGGCCAACCGCTGGCGCCTCTCCTCCCGGTTGGACTCCAGGAGCCGCCGCAGCTCCTCGCTGCTCAGGCTGGAGAGGCCGCGGCCGACCTCCTGGCCGTCCTCGCGGAGCACGCGCACCGGCTCCTGGCGCGAAAACTCCCCCTCCACCGCCTGGATGCCGACCGCCAGCAGGGAGGCGCCCCGCTCCAGCAGGGCCTCCGCGGCGCCGCGGTCCACCCGCAGGCTGCCCTTGGGGAGGAGGGCATGGGCGAGCCAGCCCTTGCGCTCCGGAAGGGGGCTGCCGCTGGGGAGGAACTCGGTGCCGAGGGACTGGCCGGCGAAGAGGCCGTCGAGCACCGCCGGATCGCGCCCGTCGGCGAGGCGAACCGCGATGCCGCTGGAGGTGGCGATCCGCGCCGCCACCAGCTTGGTGGCCATCCCGCCGGTGCCCCACTGGCCGCCGCCGCTGGCGATGGCGGACAGCCGCTGCAGCTCCGCCAGGTCGCGCACCTGGGCGATCGGCCGCGCCAGGGGATCGGTGCGGGGATCCCCGGAGTAGAGGCTGTCGACGTCGGTGAGGAGAAGGAGTTCATCGGCGCCCACGGCGACCGCCACGAGGGCGGAGAGGGTGTCGTTGTCGCCGAAGCGCAGCTCCTCGGTGGCGAGGGTGTCGTTCTCGTTGACGATCGGCACCACCCCCCACTCCAGCAGCTGGGCGAGGGTGAGGCGAGCGTTGCCGTAGCGCCGCCGGGAGGCCAGATCCCCGCGGGTGAGCAGCACCTGGGCCACCCGCAGGCCGCGGACGGCGAAGGCATCCTGGTAGAGCCCCATCAGCCGACCCTGGCCCACCGCGGCGGCGGCCTGCAGGGCCAGGATCTCCGTGGGCCGCGTGGCCAGGCCCAGCGTTTCGCAGCCCAAACCCACCGCGCCACTACTCACGAGGACGATGGCATCGCCGCGCCGCTGCTGGCGCGCCAGGCTGGCGGCCAGGTCGGCGATCACGGCGGCGGTGGGGCGCTCGGCGTCCCCCCGCAACAGGCTCGTGCCCACCTTGATCACCCGTCGCCTCGCCATCCCCATCAGCTCCAACCGCTGCCCACCCAGCGGGCCATGCGCAGCTCGAGGTTCTGCAGGTGGTCCCGCGGGCAGGGCAGGCCCTCGGGGCCGATCGGCTTGACCAGCACGGTGAACAGTCCAAGTCGGTTGCCGGCGAGCACGTCGGTGAAGAGGCGATCGCCGACCAGGGCCACCTGGGACGGGGGGAGGTGGAGTTCCGCCAGCACCCGCCGCAGGGCGGAGCGGCGGGGCTTGCCCGCCGAGGTGGTGAAGGGGACACCGAGTTGTTCCGCCACGGTGCCGATGCGACGGCGGGAGGGGTTGTTGCTGAGCAGGTGGATCGGAAGGGATCGCTGCGCCTCCCGCAGCCATTGCTCGGCGCTGGGGGGGAGGGAGGTGCTGCGGCGCGGCAACAAGGTGCGATCGACATCCAGCACCAGAGCCCGGATCGGAATGGAGCGATCCAGCAGCTCCTGAAGGGGAAGCTGGGGAAGGGTCCGGCCGGGCAGCCAGTCGGGCACCAGCAGCTGACGGAGCCTCACCCGCCCGCCTCCCGGGCCTCCAGCTCCTGTTCGATCAGGGGTTGGAGGCGCTCGAATTCCTCGCCTTCCACCAGCACCCCCCCGCCCCCTTGCAGACGGGCGACCACGAAGAAGGGGTCGAGGGGAATGTAGAGGCCGTATTCGCGGTCGCCCGCGCGGAACGGGATCAGCATCTCGTAGAAATCGCTCTCTCCGCCCTCCTCTTCCTCCTCCTCGGCGAGGCTGTCCTCCAGCTCCTCGTCCAGCTCTTCGGGGTCGTTGTCGTCGAGCTCACCGCTGACGGTGAGGGTGGCGGCCGAGCGCACCAGGGTGAGGTCGTGCTCCTGGAGCACCACATCGGCCACCTGCAGGATCTCCTCCGCGTCGTCCAGCTCCTCGATCAGCTCATCCTCGTCGTCGTCGTCCTCGGCGATGCGCACCAGGCACACCGGGGTGTCCACCGGGGTGAGCAGGCCGTATTCGACCCCCTCGATGGTGATCAGCTGCTCCAGGTAGGAGAGCAGCTGGCGCCCGGCGGAGTCGCGGATCAGCAGGGTGGGCACCTCACCGGAACCCGTCATGGTGGCGGCGTTGGGGGTCATGACAGGGGAGCGGTTGCTTTCAGGATGGACCAGGGTGGGGATTCGCGCTGCGCTGGGGGTCGCCAGGGGGGTGGAGCGGGGGGCGGCGCGGCTGGGCAAGAGAGCCTTCCCGCAGCCATTGTTCCAGCAAGAGGGCGGCGGCGGCGCTGTCGAGGCGGCCGCTGCGGTCGCCGTGGCAGCCGAATCGCTCCCCCGCCTGCCAGGTGCTGCCGTGCTCGTTCACCCAGGCGAGCGGCAGGCACAGGCCCTGCTGCGCCAGGGAGCGGGCCAGGCGCAAGCCGTAGCGGCGGCAGTGCTCCGCCTGGCGGGTGGTCTGCTGCTGGGCGTCCAGGGGCAGGCCGATCACCAGGGTCCGCGCCTGACGCCGACGCACCAGGGCCGCCAGAACCGCCACCTCCTCGGGGAAGGATCCGCGCTGCAGGGCCGGCAGCGGGGTGACCGTGAGGCCGAGGGGGTCGCAGCCGGCCAGGCCGATGCGACGGCGGCCCAGATCGAGGGCAAGGGCCGAGCAGGAGATGGGATCGGACACCCGTCAGCGGGTGGCGAGGGGACGGCGGGGGCAGCCGGAAGGCCGGGGCGTAAACGGGCTGGGGATGGGCTGCCGCCGCGGTTGAAAGGGCTCCAGCATCGCGGCCAGGCGGCGGCGAGCCGAGCTCCGCAGGGGTTGCCGTTCGTGCCGACGCCAGACGCTGCGGGCCATCAACACCTGCTCGCCGCAGGCCTCCGCTCCGAGGGATGCCAACCAGGCCTGCCGCTCCCCATCGCCCACCTCGCTGAGCAGCCAGAGCGGCGCCCCGCTCGGGGTGAGCTCCCGCAGGAGCCGTTCGGTGGGGGCCCCGAGCAGGTGGGACCAGCCGGGGTGCAGGGTGAACTCCACCAGGTGACCTCCGGCGGGGTGCTCGCCGAGCAGACGGGCCCCCGCCACGGCTTCGCGGCGGCTGGGGTCGACCAGCATCCAGCCGCGACCCTGGCTCTGGTCGAGCAGATCTTCGATGCGGCGATCGAGCAGCTGGCGCAGGTGGGCCGGGCAGCCGGCCTGCTCCAGGTGCCAGAGCAGGGGCGCGGTGCGCCGATGGAGGGGCCAGAGCTGCAGGGTGGACGGCACGGGGGGGGAGGGGAGGTCGGCCCGGGGGCTCCAGCGCCAGAGGCGGTCGGTGCGCTGGGGTTGGAAGCCCTGTTCCCGCAGGGAGGCGAGACGGTCGTCGTCGACGCTGGCGGCCACCGCGATCCAGCTGGCGGCGCCGCGGCCCCGGAGAATGGCTTCCCGGAGCAGGGAGGCGCTCAGCTGCTGGCGGGAGGGGGCGGAGGGGTCGCCGGAGGCCCTCAGGGCGAGGCGGAGATGCTCCACCTGCCAGCAGCTGCCGGTGCGATTCAAGCGGCGGCTGACGATCAAGCCGAGGGCCTGCTGCCGCCCGCGGCCATCCCGCCGGAAGGCCACCAGCACCTGGGGGACCAGGGGCCGATAGGCGGCCACCGCGCTGATCAGGCGCTCGGGCACCGCCAGGAGCAGGGCCCGTTGCAGCAGGGGCTGCAGGGGAACGAAGGCGGGGTCATCGAGCAGGGGAAGGTGCCACCCCTGCAGGGATTCGACCGTCCAGTCGTCGAGACGGGGTGCGGGGGCCCGAGGGGCCACGGAGGGGGTTCCGCTCGGGGCTCCGGTGGGGCTGGTGGGGGGCGCGATGGGCACCGGCACGGGGGGTGGGGTCGGCTGGAGGGGGGGAGGGTGGCTCTCGATCCGCTGCGGAGTGGCGAGGAGGGCGGCAACCGTGGAGCCGAAGACAAAGGGAAGAACCCAATCCTATCGGGGCAGGCCCGAGGAGCCGCCGCACAGGGGGCGGAGTTTCAAAGGGGACGCACCAACACCAGCGGCGTGCGCTCGTTGGCATTGCCGGCGGGGTTCGGACGCAACGCCCGCTGCAGCAGCTCCTCATCGCAGCCCGCACTGGCGGCCAGCACCTTCACCCGACCCAGGTCGTTGACGTCCACCACCGCGATGCCGACGCCCAGGGCGGAGGCCATGCGGCTGCAGAAGGCTTCGGGGGCCTCGGGGCCGAGCACCAAGGTTTGGTCGTAGGGGGGGGTGGTGCCGGTGACGTCGTCGATCAGCCGGGCCTGCTCCCCGGCCAGGCGGTAGAAGCCACCCTTGACACCCACCGCTTTCATGGCGATGCCGGCCAGGGAGGCGCACAGCACCCGGGCGGGTCCGACGATGTCGATCAGGGTCTGCAGGCCGCAGGCCGTGGCCAGGCTGCTGGTTGGATGGAACAAACGGCAGAGCAGGCGCGCCAGAGAGGAGGGCTCCAGCGTGGAGGGATGGTGGTAGCGGCCCTGCATCACCGCAAGGGGCGTCTCGCCGATGGTGAGCAGATCTCCAGGCTGCAAGAGATGGCCCGTGTAGCGCTCCAGCACCTCGCGGGGATCATCGAGCACCCCGAGCAGGTGGGTGCGCACCGGCAGCACCCGGCACCCCTCTCCCTCCCGCCAAGCGGCCGCTTCGGCAGGGATCGGATCGGGTTTCTGCAGGGGGATGAGGAGGCCATGGCGGCGCCAGAGGCGGCCGAAGGGGCCGTAATTCACCCAGTGCAGATCGATCCAGAGGGTGTCGAGCAGCGACTCGAGATCCACACCGGAGGGGCCCATCAAGGAGAGGCGCAGGTGGGCGCCGGTGCTTTTGCGGCCCTTGACGATGTAGGCCGCCCAGTAGCCGTCGGGGCGGGGTTCCTCATCGGGATGGAGTGCGGTGAGGCGCACCCGGGTTTGCACTTCGCTGACGTCCGCGCGGCCGAGGAGGACGGTCTCCACCCGCAGCTCGGGCACGAAAACCTCCATGCGGGGGTGGGGATTGCGGATCGTGATCTCGCCGCTCACCTCCAGGCCCTGGGAGCGCCGCCGCACCTGGAAGGGTCCGGGAAGCAGCTGCAGCGGGGAGGAGGGGCGCAGACGGTGACGCAGCTCCAGCACCAGCAGGCTGACGCCTGCGAGCAGCAACAACAGCAAAAGGAAAGAGAGAACGGGCGGCACTCGGAAACCGGTCAGATCGCAATCCGGCGGAGCGTAGGTGCCCGGGGGACCTAGGTTTTCAAGGTCGCCCCGGCCCGGCCACTGGCATGCGCAAGACCTTTGTCCTGGACACCAACGTCCTGCTGCATGATCCGCGGGCTCTGCTGCGGTTTCAGGACAACCTGGTGGTGGTCCCGATCGAGGTGGTCGAGGAGATCGACCGGTTCAAGCGCGACCCCTCGGAGAAGGGTCGCAACGCGCGCCAGGTGTCGAGGCTGCTGGACGATCTTCGCCAGAAAGGGAACTTAGCGGCGGGGGTGGTGATCGATGCGACGAGCGGCGGCCAGTTGAAGGTGGTGTTCTGCCGCAGCGAAACCCTCAACCAGCTGCCGCCGGAGCTCAAGGGGGGCAATGGCGACAACAACATCCTGGCGGTGGCGCTGGAGCAGCGGCTCCAGGAGGTGATGGGGGGCCATGCGCCGGTGGTGCTGGTCACCAAGGACACCAACCTGCGCATCAAAGCCGATGCGGTGGGCCTGACGGCCCAGGACTACACCACCGACAAGGTGGATATCGCCGATCTGTATGCCGGTTTCTGCGAGGCCTGGGTGCGTGCCGAGCAGATGGACCGGGTGAAGGACGCGGCCGGCCTGCCCGCGGCGGAGCTGCCGGAGGGAAGCGGGGGGGAGGCCGGGCTCCAGGCCAACGAGGGGGTGACGCTGGTGGATCGCAACCAGCCCAGCCACACCCTCCTGGCCCGCTATGACGGCCGCACCGCCTGCCTGCGGCCCCTGCAGCGGGCCCCCCGCGCCCGCCTGGGGCGCATCCATCCCCGCAACCGGGAGCAGACCTTTGCCCTCGACCTGCTGCTCGATCCGGAGGTGCAGCTGATCACCCTGGTGGGCAAGGCCGGCACGGGCAAAACCCTCCTCGCCCTCGCCGCCGGCCTCCACCAGGTGGCCGACGAACGCCTCTACGACCGGCTGCTGGTGACCCGACCGGTGATCCCCCTCGGCAAGGACATCGGCTTCCTGCCCGGAGACCTCCAGGAAAAGATGGGCCCCTGGATGCAGCCGATCATCGACAACCTCGACTACCTGCTGGGCGTCGGTGAGGATGGCCAGCCGCCCCGCGGCTCGCAGCGGGCTCCCCGCAGCAGCTGGAGCGATCTGAAGGGGATGGGTCTGCTGGAGGTGGAGGCGATCAGCTACATCCGCGGCCGTTCGATACCGCGCCAGTACATGGTGGTGGATGAGGCCCAGAACCTCACGCCCCATGAGGTGAAGACAATCGTGACGCGGGTGGGCGAGGGCACAAAAATCGTGCTCACCGGCGATCCCTATCAGATCGACAATCCCTATGTGGATGCGGAAAGCAACGGCCTCACCTGGCTGGTGGAGCGCTTCAAGGGCCAGACCCTCGCGGGCCATGTGACGCTGCTGCGGGGCGAGCGCTCCGAACTGGCCGAGCTGGCGGCCAATCTGCTGTAAGAACCCCTCAGGAAGGGCGCGGGCTGGGCCAGCGGAGGCGGCGGGGACTGGACGCGCGGCACTTCCGGAATAAAGGCAGAAGGATCAGCGATGAAATAGCAAGAAAAAACAGATAAAGTTTTGCGCAAGCTAGTGTGAGTTGCGCATTTTCCGCCCCGCCATGGCCGCACCGTCTTCGCCGAAGCTGTCGTCTTCGCCGGAGCCGCCACCTTCGTCGGAGCCCCCGCCGCCGCGCCTTCCCATGCACCCGCCGCTGCCGGAGGCGGCCACCCGCTTCGGGTTGTTGCTCCGCCGGCTGAAGGTGCAGCACGGGGCTGCGCCCTGGCAGGAGATGGATGCGGAGACCACCCTCGGTCTGCTCCACCGCTGTGCCACCAGCGAGGAGGAGCGCCGGGCCCTGCGGGCCTTCACCCCCCTGATCTCCCGCGGTTTCCTGGGGTTGTTGCACCGCTCCACCCCGGAGCGCGCGGAGATCGCCCGCTCCATCGCCCGGCACGTGACGCTCCGGCCGGAGCGGCTCGAGCAGATCGCTTCCCGCATCGCCCCCCTGGTGAGCGTCGCGCCAACCTCAGCGATCGAGGCCCTGGCCCTGGCGCAGGGCAGCCGCCGCACCCAGGCCCGCCAGCCGCCTCTCTACAACGCCAATCTCTGGCTCGGGGTGATGAGCATGCTGGCAGCGACCGGGGCCGGGCTGGTGCTGATGGCCTACGGAGCGCGGCGCGGCCTGGTGGAACGCGGCGCAGCCGGCGCCGCGGCCCCATCCGCGGTGGTGAGCCGGGCAGCGGCCCCCTCCCCGGCTCCAGCCGGTGCCCCCGCCGCCACCGTCCGCTGAAGGGGGGAGCGGGGGCTCAGACCATCTCCTGGGGACGCATCCAGCGGTCGAACTCCTCGCCGCTGATCAGCCCGAGGGCCAGGGCGGCCTCCCGCAGGCTGAGGCCCTGGCGGTGGGCGTGGCGGGCGATGGCGCTGGCCCGGTCGTAGCCGATCGCCGGGGTGAGGGCGGTGATCAGCATCAGGCTGCGGTTGAGGGAGGCGGCAATCTGCACCTCGTCGGCCTCCATGCCCTCCACGCAGTAGCGGCGGAAGCCGTCGCAGGCGCCGCGCAGCAGCTCCAGGCTCTCGAGCAGGTTGCGGGCGATCAGGGGCTTGAAGACATTGAGTTGGAAGTTGCCCTGGCTGGCCGCCATCTGAACGGCGGTGTTGTTGCCCATCACCTGGACAGCCACCATCGTGAGGCTTTCGCACTGGGTGGGATTGACCTTGCCGGGCATGATCGAAGAACCCGGTTCGTTCTCCGGCAGAACCAACTCCGCCAGGCCGCAGCGGGGTCCGCTGGCCAGCCAGCGCACATCGTTGGCGATCTTCATCAGGCTGCCGGCGAGCACCGTGAGGGCGCCATGGGTGGCGGCCAGGGCTTCATGGCCCGCCAGGGCCTGGAACTTGTTGGGGGCGCTGGTGAAGGGGAGGGCGAGGCGCTCCCGCAGGCGGGCGGCCACCGCCGCGCCGAACCCGGGGGGGGCGTTGAGGCCGGTGCCCACGGCAGTGCCGCCGATGGCCAGTTGATGCACCTGGGGCAGGCCGGCACGGAGGGTGGCCAGGCCGAGTTCGAGCTGGGTGATCCAGCCGCTCACCTCCTGCCCGAGGGTGAGGGGAACGGCATCCTGCAGGTGGGTGCGGCCCGTCTTCACCAGAGCCTGCCAGGCCTCCCCCTTCACCGCCAGGGCCGCGATCAGGGCCTCGACGGCGGGGATCAGGTGCTGGTGCAGCTCGATCGCCACGGCCAGGTGCATGGCGGTGGGGAAGGCATCGTTGCTCGACTGGCTGAGGTTGACGTGATCGTTGGGATGCACCGGGGTCTTGCTGCCCGGCAGGCCGCCGAGGGCGGCGATCGCCCGGTTGGCGATCACCTCATTGGCGTTCATGTTCGTCTGGGTGCCGGAGCCCGTCTGCCACACCCGCAGGGGGAACTCCCCGTCGAGGTGACCGGAGGCCACCTCCTCCGCCGCCGCCACGATCGCCGCCGCCAGGGCGGGATCGAGACGCCCCAGGTCGGCGTTCACCTCGGCGCAGGCCGCCTTGAGCTGACCGAAGGCCCGCACGATGGCGACGGGCATGCGCTGGCCGAAGGGGAAGTACTGGAGGGAGCGCTGGGTCTGGGCCCCCCACCAGTGCTCCGCCGGCACCAGAATAGGCCCGAGACTGTCGCTCTCGGTGCGGGTGGCCTCGCCCCCGGTGCGGCTGACCTCGCTCACGGTTGGCTGACCACCTCGCGGTTGAGCTCGTTGATGCTCACCGTGCCGCTGGGACGTCCCCCGGGGGGAAGGGGGATGCCGGTGGCCTCGCTGATCGCAGCATCGATCGCGGCCAGGGCCACGGGCCCGCTCGCATCGAGCCGCACCTGGCCCTCGCCATCGATCACCACCACCTGGGGGATTTCGCCCCGCCAGTAATGGGCGGGATCGGTGGGGCCGGGGGCGGGGCGGTTTTGCAGGGGGTCGGTGACCAGGGGGATGAGATCGATGCGGTTGCCCCAGAGACGCTGCAGCTCGGAGACCTGCGGAGCGAAGCGTTTGCTGACGCTGCTGTCGTCGAGGTAGAAGACGAGCACCGCGGTGCGGTGGGCCGCCTGGGCCTGGGCGAGGGTGCTGCGGGGGGGCACCAGGGAGCCGTTGCCGGCGTAGAGGGCAAAGATGTTGCCGTCGTAGCGGTCGTTTTCCAGGGAGGCGAGGGCGGGTCTGGGCAGCCCCAGCCCGAAGGCGAGCAGCAGGGCCAGGGCGACGCCGCTGGCGAGCAGCTTGCGGAGCCCGGCGCTTCGCGCACAAGGGGCAGCAGGCAGGGGGGACGGCAACGGGGGGATCGGCGCTGCCGCCATTGTGCCCGCCGCCTGCCTCAGCCGCGGTTTGCGCTCCTTCCCATCCCCTGGGCGATGCCCCGGCCCACCAGGCCGATGGCGCGGCCGATCACCTGGGTGAGCAGCACCACCACCAGGTCGCCCAGAGCTTTCACCAGGCTTTGCAGCTGGGGGGCGAGGGCATCGCGCGCTTCGAGGCCGAGGGTGACGAGCTGCTGGGGCCAGCCCAGCTGACGCAGTTCCCGGTCCCGCGGTTCGGTGAGGTCGGCGAGGCGGATGGCGCCGGCTTCGAGGCGAAAGAGCTGGCGGCGGCTCTCGTAGAGCTGCACGGGGCGTTCCACCCAGCTGTTCCAGCGCTGCTGGGCGTTGAGCTGATTGCGGAGGCGCTCGAGGTTGCGGGTGGAGAGCAGCTCGGGCCGCAGCAAATAGCGGCGCAGCTCTGGCCATTCGGCGCAGGCGGCGAGCACCTCGGCGGCGACCTGTTCGGCGGAGCGCACCAGCCAGTTGGCGAGGAGCATCTCGAGATAGAGCACGGCCCGGGGCTCATCGGGGGGCAGCAGGCGACCCTCCACCAACAGGGGCCGAGCCTGGAGCAGGGTGCCGAGCATGGGGGTGGGCTCCGGCAGCTCCGGATCGCTCAGCTCCAGCTGGCTGCCGTCCACCAAGGTGTCGGCCACCGGCAGGAGGCGCCCCTGCTGGGGGAGCTGCACGTAGGTGCCGGCCATGCGCCGCAGGGCCATGCGCCGCAGCTCCGGCTGGAGCTCCTGCCAGCTCTCCAGCAGGCGCTCGCCACGGGGATCGGCCTGCTGCAGGCGGCAGCGCAGCTGTTGAAACTGCTCCAGCAGGGCGAGCAGCAGATCGCTGCGGCGCTCCGGCAGAAGGCCGTCGAGGGCCAGGAGCTGGCCGCTCTCGTTGCCGGGCCCGGCGATGGCCGCAGCGCGCAGGCGCTCCTCCAGGGCTTCCCAGATGCCCTCGGCCGTGCGCTGCCGCAGGCTGAGGGTGACCGCGCGGGCGGCGGGCAGAGCCGCGGTGGCCTCGCGGCCGGCCCGGGGATCGGCCGGGGGATCGGTGGGCTCCAGGGCGCGCAGGGGGAGGTCCCAGGCGAGCTGGAGCGGACCCCAGAGCCAGAGCAGGAGCCGGCGGGCCGCCTCCAACTCCCGCAGCCGGCCCCGCAGCAGGAGCTCGGCCAGGAATTCGGGGGGGGGAGGATCGAGCAGGCGGCGGCAGAGCGCCCGCTCGGCCTCGATCTGCTGCAGACCGCTGAGGAGCAGCCACTGGCCGAGGCCGAGCGGCCCCTCGGGGGAGGCGGCTTCGCGGGCGCCCGCCGGCGCTGCGGCGATCTCCACCACCCGCCCGCCGGCCAGCAAGGTGCGCACGGCGGTGCGCAGGCCGTCCGCATCGGGGGACTCCAGCAGGCCCTGCACCGGCAGATCGAGCAGGAGGTTGGGGGGGTAGGGGGGCGCGGCGGGGAGCAGGAGCAGCAGCGGCGCCGGCTGCCAGCGTTCCTGCAGGCGACGCAGCTCGCGCAGAAGGGCAGCGGAATCGGGCGGGGCGCCCAGACACCAGATCACCAGCTGGGGGGCACCCGCTTCGCCTTCGGATTCCGCCAGCACCTGCCAGCCGTCGGAGGCTGCCGTGAGCCACTGGCACAGGCCTTCCCTCTGCAGGGGCTCCGCGAAGAGCAGCAGTCGGGCAGGGGGATCAGCCGGACGTCGGCCCAAGGGTGGTGAGCGCCGTGGAGCCCAACCTTAACGATCCCCACCCGAGGTTTCCAGGGGGGAGGGGCGGCGTCGGCCCGCCAGGTGGAGCGTGTAGCTCTCGATGGCGAAGCCGGTGTGGGCTTCGATGCGGTGCAGCAGATCCGGTGGGAGCACCACGTCGAGGTCGCGGATCTCGCCGGTTTCCAGACAGGTGAGGTGGCTGTGGGGATCGGCGCGGTAGCCGTAGAGGCGACCGCTGGCGCGGTCGAGGCACTCGATCACCCCGGCCGACTGAAGGGCCTCGAGGTTTTGGTAGACGGAGGTGTGGCCGATGTTGCGGCCCATGTCGTTGAGCTGCTCGTAGATGTCGCGGGCGCTGAGGTGGCTTTTCTGCGCCCAGAGCAGATCGAGCACCATGCGGCGCTGGCGGCTGAGCCGAAGACCCAGGTCGCGGCAGCGCCGAAAGACGTCGTCGACGTTGTGAATCTCGACACCGTGGATGCGGGCGGTGGCAACCCCGCTGCGCAGCGGCGGTGGGGTGTCCTGCGGCGGGGGCAGCGGGGGGTGGTGGGGGAGGAGGGCTACGGGGCTGGTGGCGCTGTGGGAGGCCACGGCTGGGGGGAATTGATCCTGTTATAGCGATCTTGATGGGGCCCGCTGGGGCGGGGGCTACCGCCGCCCCAGCGGGCCTCAGCCGATGGAGAGGCCGAGGGGATCCTGAAGTCGCTCGGGGCCGATGGCGGCCAGGGCCTCCGCCAGATCGACGCGGCCGTCATAGAGCGCCCGCCCGACGATCACGCCCTCCAGGCCGAGCGGCGCCAAGGAGAGCAGGGAGAGCAGATCGGTGAGATCGCCCACGCCGCCGGAGGCGATGACGGGCACGGGACTGGCCAGGGCCATCTGCCGCAAGGCCTCGAGGTTGGGACCGGCGAGGGTGCCGTCGGTGGCGATGTCGGTGCTGATGATCGCGGCGATGCCGCTGCCGGCGAAGCGGGCCGCCAGCTCGGTGGCGAGCACGGAGCTCTCCTCGATCCAGCCGCGGGTGGCCACCCGGCCGTTCCTGGCATCGATGCCGACCACGATCCGGCCGGGATGGCGAGCCGCCAGGCGGGTCACCAGGGCGGGCTCCTCCAGGGCCACCGTGCCGAGGATGACGCGATCGAGACCGAAGGAGAGCAGGTCGTCGGCGCGCTCGGCGCTGCGCACCCCGCCCCCCAGCTGGACCGGGATGGAGAGGGCGGCGGTGATGCGGCGGATCACCGCATCGTTGACGGGTTCGCCGCTGCGGGCGCCATCGAGGTCGACCAGGTGGAGGCGGCGGGCCCCCTGGTGTTGCCACTCCAGGGCCTGCTGCACCGGGTCGTCGGAGAAGCGGGTGACCTGGTCGTAGTCGCCCTGGTGCAGGCGCACGCACTGGCCGTCGAGCAGGTCGATGGCGGGGATGACTTCCATGGCGCCGGGGGAGGGCGTGGGTCTGGAGGCATCATCGGGTGAAGGGGGGCGCGCGGCATGACGTTGCGAGACAGGGCCTGGCGGCGCGGTGGTCCGCGGTTATGCCTGCTCGCACGACTTCTCCTTGTGGCGCTGCCGCCCGGGAAAGCTCTGGCCCAGCCGCTGCCCCTGCCGCCGCCCGTACCGCCGGGCACGGTGCCGGCGCCGCCACCGCTCCTGGCCCCGCCCCTGCCCGGGGTGGGCCAGGTGTTGCCGCCCCTGAAGCAACCCGACCCAGCCCTGGAGGCGGCGATGCGCGAGCGGCTGTTTGCGGGGCCGCTGGAGCCGGTGCCGGGGAAGGGGCCGGATCCGGACGGCACGGAATGGCAGCAGGCCCGCGCGCAGCGGGAGCGGCCCCGCTGCGGGGAGGTGGGGGAGATGCGCTATTTGCACACCTTGGTGGACCTGGATGGCGACGGGCAACCGGAGGCGCTGGCGGCGGTGGTGGGGTCGTTTGTGTGCGGCAGCCGGGGCTGCACGCTGTTTGTCTTCCGACGGGGCCCCGCCGGGTTGGTGGTGGTGAATGAGCTCGACCTGTTCGAATCGCCCCTGCTGATCGATGGGCAGCGCCGCAATGGCTGGCAGAACCTGACGATGCCGGCAGCCCTGAGCCTCGGCGGGCCGCCGGGCGCGCTGGTGCAGCTGCAGTTCGATGGCCGCCAGTACGCGCGCTCGCCCATGGCCCCCACCCTGCCGCGCGCGGGGGCGGCGACGGTGGTGCTGCAGCTGGACCCGGTGCCGTTCGAGCAGCTGGGGCTGCCTTTGCCCTGCGCCCCCTGAACCGCGGCGGCGGGGTGGCCCCTGACGCTTGAATGGCGCCGCAAGAGCGGGGAGCGGCGATGAGGATCCTGGTGATGGGCGGCACGCGGTTCGTGGGACGGCCCCTGGTGGGGCGGCTGCAGGCGGCGGGGCACCAGCTCACCTTGTTCACAAGAGGCCGGCAGCCGGTGCCGGAGGGGGTGGAGCATCTGGTGGGCGACCGGACGGAGGACGCAGGGCTCGCGGCGCTGGAGGGGAGACCCTTCGAGGTGATCGTCGACAGCTCGGGCCGCAGCCGGGAGGATTCGCAGCGGGTGGTGGCGCGCACCGGTGCGCCCTCCCACCGGTTTGTGTATGTGAGTTCAGCCGGCGTGTATGCGGACAGCGAGCTGTGGCCGCTGGACGAGGACAGCCCGATCGATCCGGCCAGCCGCCATGCGGGCAAGGCGGAAACGGAGGCGTGGCTGCGGGCGGAGGGGATCCCCTTCACCAGCTTCCGGCCCACTTACATCGTGGGTCCGGGCAACTACAACCCGGTGGAGAGCTGGTTTTTCGATCGCATCGCCCACGGGCAGCCGGTGCCCCTGCCGGGGGATGGCAGCACGATCACCCAGTTGGGCCATGTGGCCGACCTGGCCGCCGCCATGGCCCGCTGCATCGAGGTGGAGACCGCCACCAACCGCATCTACAACTGCTCGGGCCGCCAGGGCGTGACCTTCCGGGGCCTGGTGGCCGCCGCGGCGCGGGCCGCCGGCAAGGATCCGCAGGCGGTGGAGATCCGCAGCTTCGACCCGGCGGGTCTGGACAAGAAAGCGCGCAAGGCATTCCCGCTGCGCCTGGCCCACTTCCTCACCGACATCACCCGCGTGCGGCGCGAGCTGGCCTGGGAACCGACCTTCGACCTGGAGACCACCTTGGCGGACAGCTGGGCAAACGACTACGCCCTGCGGCCGGCGGGCACGCCGGATTTCCGTGGGGATGAGGCGCTGGTGGGGTGAGGGTCAGGGCCGGCGAGGCCAAGCGGGGGCTTTTATCAGCCATGCACGCGGAATAGAGACTCCGATAAAAACATCTTCAGAAAAAGCAATCGCGACAATTGCATAAATACGAAGACCCAGCAGATCCTTAGGAAGCACCATAAAAACCTAGCTAATTATCCAGGAGCACAAGACCGGAAAGGCCACCGCATGCCAGCAAAATAAGAGCAGTTACATACATCTTGCCGCCAGGATGCTTGACCGAGCGCGCAAGGCCTATCCGTCTTCATAATACCCCCTGCAGCCTGCTCCGAGATGGAAGCGATTGGCAAGCGGCTCCGGCTAGGGTGGCGAGGGTCTGCGGGAAGACGTAACCCTGGCGGAGAAATATTCGCCGTGAAGTGAAGTATTAACTGCCCCACTTTTCGTTTCCCCAGACCTAACCATCGAGGGAGGGCACCACCCGGCAAATTCTTTATTTGCAAAGAAAAGTCTCTTGGACAGAATCCATATCCCCTGACCCCCTGATTCTCCGAGATTTCCTTAATTGTATCTCAGGCGAAACGCTGAGGCTCTCCCAGCGCAGGAGCCGGCGGCTTGACGGCAGCCACGGGCCTTGAGGCTCCAGCCGCGAGAAAGCATGCGGATCTGGCAACAAGACAGGCCAAGCGCAAGCATGTGGCGGCGCGCGACTCGACTTGAAATCCAGATGGACTCCAGCAGGACGCAGTGATCTTAATCATGCCTCAGGCCAGCTGCGCGGAGGAAGACCACATCCGGAGATAAAGATTATTCCTAAAC
This sequence comes from Cyanobium sp., assembly GCA_044376165.1. Classification (GTDB taxonomy): domain Bacteria; phylum Cyanobacteriota; class Cyanobacteriia; order PCC-6307; family Cyanobiaceae; genus Cyanobium. Next base: position 259 of record JBIPMZ010000020.1, on the reverse strand, counting down.
AACAGATACCTGCCCGATCCAGCCGCACAGCAGCTTGTCCATTAGGTCAAAAATCAGGCGGGGACAGGGAGGAAGCCCGCAAGAGTAAACAGTAAAGAATTTCAAGGTATCCGCAAATACGCCCGCCAGTACTTTTACCTACAGACAACAATGAATTTCTCTCGTTACGGTCTGGATGACCCATCTGAGAGTTCAGCATGCCCACCAAAACCAACACCAGTTCACGCGCCGAAAACCCGGGAGAGGGTGACGAAAGTGC
>JBIPMZ010000210.1:0-4571 GCA_044376165.1 Cyanobium sp. | reverse complement strand
GCGCAGGCCGGTGCGCACCGCGCAGAGGAACAGGCCGAGGCCCGCCAGCAGGCCGGGGATGCCCGCCTCGACGGTCCACTCCAGGGGGATGGAGTAGGCGCTGAGGGCGTTGAACTTGGGCTGCTGATAGAGGGGATAGATGAGGTTGAAGGCGTTGTTGCCGGGCCCGATGCCGAGCCAGGGGCGGTCGCGGATCATCGCCAGCACCGAGCTCCACACATTCATGCGGAAGTTGTTGGAGCTGTCCTCCCGGCCTGCCAGCAGGCTGAGCACCCGCACCCGCAGCGGCTCCACCGCCGCCACCAGCACCACCAGGGCGGCGCTGCCGCCGAGCAGCAGCAGCAGCGGGAAGAGGCGACGCCAGAGGGGCGGCCAGGAGCGGCTGCGGCGCAGCACCAGGAAGAGGGTGATCGCCGCCAGGGCCACCACCATCCCCATCCAGGCGCCGCGGCTGTAGGTGAGCACCAGGGCCGCCAGACCGAGCACGAGGCTGGCGAGGGCGAAGAGGCGGCGGGCCAGGCCCGGCCAGCGCAGCAGGGCCACCAGGGCCAGGGGCAGGGTGGGCAGCAGGAAGCCACCGAGGAGGTTGGGGTTGTCGAGGGTGCTGTAGATGCGGATCGTGCCCTCCGCCAGGGAATTGGCGTCGGACCAGCGGGCGAGGGAGCGGGGATCGCCGTAGAGCTGGCGGATGCCGATCACGCTGGTGACCAGCTGGCCGGCGAGCAGGGCGGCCGTGAGGCGATCCCACCACACCGGCGCGGTGGCGAGCAGCTGGCGCATCAGGGCGTAAACCCCCAAGTAGCTCACCAGCTTCATCAGCCCCTTGAAGGCCGCCACCGGCACGGGGGAGAAGCCGGTGGCGAGCACGGCGAGGGCGAGCACCCCGAGCAGCCAGAGGTGGATGGCCCCGAGGCCTTGCGGCGGGGTGCGCAGGGCCCAGAGGATCCAGAGCAGGCCGCAGGAGGCGATCAGCAGGCTGAGGCCGCCGCGGGTGACGAGGGGCAGGCCGGCCATCAGGGCGCAGAGCACCAGGCCGGCGAGGAGGGGCAGCTGGGCGCCCAGGCGGCCGGGGGCGGTGCGCGCCAGCAGCCCCTGCCAGCGCAGCAGCAGGGGGGTGGGGGCGGGGGCATGCACGGTCAGGCGCCTGCGGAGTGGCCCGAATTATCCGCTGCTGCCGCCGATGCCGGGGATGGGTGGAGGCGGCGCAGCGGTGCGGCGGTAGAGCACCCGGTAGACGGGCAGCCCCCGGGCCAGCACCTGCTGCTCCCGCTCGGTGGGCACCGGCAGGGGGTTGGCGTCCAGCCAGGGCTCCTGGTGGCCGCCGGGGCGGGAGAAGGCGCCGCTGGCCTCCACGAGGGCCACCTGGGGGTCGATCACCGCCGGCACGTCGCTCTGCAGAAAGAGGGCGGCACCCTCGGGCAGGGCGGCGGCGAGGGCGTGGAGCAGGGCCGGCTGGAGCACGCGCCGTTTGTGGTGCTTGCGCTTGAACCAGGGGTCGGGGAATTGAAGGGTGACCAGCTGGAGGGTGCCGGGGGGCAGGGAGGCCAGCCAGCCGGGCAGGCTGACGTTGGCGTTGGCGAAGAGGAAGCGGAGGTTGGCCAGCGCCGCCGCCTGGCGATCGGCCTCGGCGAGGTGCACCAGGGGCCGGCGGATCTCCAGGCCCAGGTGGTTGCGCTGCGGGTGGAGGGCGGCCATGGCGTGGAGGAACCGCCCTCGGGCCGCGCCGATGTCGAGGTGAAGGGGGTGGTGGGGGCAGGGGAACAGCTCGGCCGGGGGGGGCAGGGGGCGGGGACGCTGGTGGAGGCGGCTGAGCGGGTTGACGTGCTGCCGCACCATCAGCGCACGGGCACGAGGAAGCCCCAGCTGGCGGTGTAGCCGTGCAGGTGGGTGGCGCCGGCCAGCGGCCCGATCTCGCCGTTGCAGAACACACCGGTGATCGGCACGGAGGCGAACGCCTCGCGGCAGAGGCGCACATCCCCGTCGGTGGTGCCGTAGAGGCCCTGGCCGCGGCCGAGGCAGGCGAAGAGGAGGGCAGCGAGGGGTTCGGGTTCGGCCGCGGCGCAGTCGGCGAGCAGCTGGCGGGATTCGGTGCGGGAGGCCTCGGCGTCCCGCAGCTGGAACTGCACCTTCTGGCCCGCCCGCATGGCATCCCCCACGGCGACGGCGCCGTTGCGGGGGTCGACACCGATCAGGTTGCGCACCAGGAAGCGGGTGGGGGCGTCGACGGCTCCGGAGAGGCTGAATTCGTTGCGGGCGACGCCGAGGAAGAGGGAATCGCGCACCTGGTCCCGTTCGGCCGGGGTGAGGTTGGAGAGGATCGCCTGGAGGGCGGCCACGGGGCTGCGCCGCTCGCCGCCGCGGCTCACCTCGATCACCACGTTGCGTTGGGCCTGCTCCACCTCGAAGATCGGACCGATGGGGCGGCAGCCCTGGGCGAGCACCGGCGCGATCCGCCAGCGGCCGTCGATCAGGCAGCCGACGGCACCGCCGCGCACCTCCTGGTCGAAGAGAAGGGAGCCGTGGCGGGCGCTGTGGGGGGCGGCGACCCCGCCCACCTTGACCGCTTGGGGGTAGGCGTAGTCGAGGCCGCTGATCAGGTCGTTGAGGGCTGTGGTGGTGGGGTCGATCAGGACGAGCAGGGAGGGCGCGCCCGCGGATTCCGGACCGCCCGCGGAATCCGGGCCGCCCGCCGCCGGGTCAGCCGCGGCCTCGCGGGGTTCGACGTCAGGGCCGAGCAGGGCGCGCCAGGGTTCGGCGGGGCCGTCCAGGTCGGGCAGGGCGGCGGTGTCGATGGCGAAGGGCTGGAGGCGGGCGCCGGGCAGGCGCAGCAGGGTGACGCTGAGGGCGGGTTCCTGCTCCAGCTCCCGCGGCACCCCTTCGGGATCGGTGCCCACGACGCCGCCGCCGAGGCAGCCGAGCCAGTGGGCGGCCTGCAGCTTCTGGCGGAGCAGGGGCAGGAGGCGGGGCAGGTCGGAGGCGAAGCTGGCGGAGGCGAAAACCAAGGCCAGGTCGGCGCTGCCGGCCCCCGCCAGCTGGCGGCTCACGGCATCCACGGCCCCCTGCAGGGAGGCGTCACGGGCCAGGGCGGTGCGGCACCAGGCGGAGGAATCACGCCGCGCCGTCCAAGGAAAAGAGGGGAGACCAGGCATTGGCGGACCCTATCGCCCAGGGTGCTGTCGGATAATGGCGCCTTTCCGTACCCCGCCGCTGTGCCGGACGCCCTCTACCGCTCCTTGGTCTGGCTGGACGTGCGCCTGGGCGTGCTGTTTGCCGTGGCGGTGCCGCTGGTGCTGCTGGGCTGGGCGACGCTGCGGCGGGAGACGGCGGTGCTGCGGTTGCTGGAGCTGTACTGGAAGGTGTCAAGCCTGCTGCTGATCGCCCTGCTGCTGCTCACCGACCGCCGCCCGACGGGCTTTTTGCTGCTGGTGCTGGCGCCGCTGGTGATCGTGGCGGCGCTGTGGTTCTGGGTGGATTTGAACGAGGAGCTGGCAGATCTGCCCCCCTGGCGGGCGCTGCCGCTGACGGTGCGGATCTGGCGCTGGAGCCTCACCTTGTTTGGCCTGCTCACCGCGGCGTTTGCCAGCACGGCCCTGGCCTGCCTGGGGGGAGTGGGGCGGCTGTCGTTCTGCCCGGTGTGGCTGGAGGCGCCGGTGGGGTTGCACGGGATTGTGGCGCGGGTGTTCGGGTTTGTGTTCGGCGGGCAGTGGACGCCGGGGGTGGCGGCGTTTGTGGGCTATGCGGCGCTGGCGGGTTACGGGGTGGGGCTGGTGCAGTGGCTGCTGGTGCGGCTGCCCCGGCAGGGCCGGATCGCCGGGGAGTTTTAGCCGTGCTGCCCGAGGATCCGGAGGCGAGCATCGCCGAGCTGTTGCTGGCCCTGGAGAGCCTGAGCCGAGCGCGGCCGGATCGCCTGCTGCGGCTGCGGGGCCAGGTGCCGGTGAACGGGATGGGCGATCCCGATGCCACCGGCGAGACCCTGGAGCCGTTCGAGCTGCTGATCTACCGCGGTTTTTCGAGCAGCACCACCCACCCCACCGCGTTCGATCCCGACCGCCCGGCCCTGCCGGAGGGTTCGCGGATCGAGAGCGCCGAACTGCTGGCCGGTCCGCTGGATCCGGCGGTGCAGCAGGTGCTGGCGGGACCGGTGGTGGCGACCGACTTTCTGCGAATCGAAAGCTGGGGATGACTCAGGGGATGGGGTCCCAGTGAGCGGGCCGTAGCGAGGCGCAAACCACCCCCAGCTGGTCTACCTCCTTGCCGCTGCGCCCTTGGAACCCCAGCACCAGGGCACCGTCCGGAGGTGATCGATCCGGGAACCGGCACGGCCGGAAATCCGGGTGATCCCCTGGCCGGGGATCAGATCCAGCCTGCCGGCGTCCGAACCGCCCGAACCGCCATGCGTCGCGATGGTGGTTTTGCTGCTGCCGACCTCGACGAATGTCGTGCGGATTTGATCGATGCGACTACCACTGCGCAGGCCGACCGATTGGAGGCGGGTCTTTCGCTGGAGGTAGCTGTTGATGTCGACGTCGTTGAACGGGGCGCCACCGTTTCCCCCCCAGACGGGGGAGCGA
>JBIPMZ010000361.1:0-21329 GCA_044376165.1 Cyanobium sp. | reverse complement strand
GCATCGCGCGCCTCGGTGCTGGCCGCCGCCCACGCCCGCCACCCCGAGCGGTTCGTCAGAGGACTTCCACTGCCGCTCAAGCCGGCTGCCGAGGTCTGGATCAACCCACCCGAAAACAAGCCGCTAGTCCGCACACTGGAGCTACCGCGCGACAGTAAATTCGTTCCGCAGGTGTCTCAAAGTCATTGACACGTTCCGTTGGCTCGCAATTCCTCGAGCATGTCGGCCTCGGTGAAGATCGACTCGCCAACCGCCCGGGCTGCGAAGCCACGTCTCGCGCGAATGTGCAAACTGGCGATCCTTTGGCCCCGAGAACCAGCTATGCATGAAAAAGGACGATCTGGCCTTATCGTACACACGATTTGCATGCTCCACGTGTCATGTGTAGGGAGCATATGGAGGGTACATTCGATGCCGGCCCCCCACCCATGCGTTGCTCTCGTACCTTGCCGACCTCACCAGTGAACGGCCGGAGCTGGCAAAGGCACCCAACGAAAAGCTACCGCTCTATCTCCGCAAGCGGTACGGGTGCTACCGCTCCCGGATCTTGGGCCGGGACTGGATTCTTGCCATCGCGAACGCGCACGAAGACGCAACGCCAGCCGACGGCTTGGTTGCCGGGATGACGGCCCTTGGTCGAACGACAAAGATCTCGGATGACCGCATTCCTACGTTCTGCATGGCCGCCCCTGTCGTCCGTGAAGCAGTCGAAAGGCGTACCGTGAGAATCGTGGCCGAGCCGAATGAAGCAAACGTGCACACTGAGGCTTGGTCGTACGATCCCCGCGTGTTGACCGATCGCGACATCGCCGATCCACTGTCGGTGTACCTCACGTTGCGTGAAGGTCCCGACGAGCGGGTGCAGGAACAACTCGAAACACTCCTGAAACGGCCAGCGACTGTCGTTTCGGGCGGCGAAGGATCTCGACATGGTCCTGCTGGCCGACGATGGCGGGTATCGCATTCGCCAGCGTTCGACGGCGACTCGCGGAAGATCAAGAAGCATCGCTCCGACGTGTTTCGGCTGGCCCTTACCCTTCCGGCGACACCGGGTCCAGAGCTGCCAGAAGAGATTCGAGTGAACGGCGTATGCCACCGACCACTGGCCTCTCCCCGGAACCGTCAGAGCCCGCTGCTCGGCGTTGCTTGCCGAATATCATCGTCGTGGTCCAAAATCTCCGGATCCCGTTTGGTGCAAGATCTTTCAAACCCCGGTAAAACGGCCATGTTGAAAACTTTTCTGAAAACCTCGAGAGCCAAGAAAGGGTTTTCGGCTTTGGTGATGGGTCTGCTCTGGGCTTGGATCGCCCCCTGTCGGGCAGACGAACAAGCAGCAAAGCCCTCGCCCAAGCCCGTCGCAAACACTGCCGGCACAGTTGGTTCCCCAGGGGAGGCCCAAGCCCAACGCGACGAGACCTTCAAGAAGCTCGTCACGAACATGCGGCTGTCCGGGCATTTCACGCTCGATGGCGAAGAGAATGCGAAACTTCACAAAGAAGAGTATGTGATCACCGGGGCCACGAAGCTCGGCACGGCGGATCTCTGGGCGATCACGGCCCGAATCAAGTTCAATGACGTCGATCTCGCGGTGCCCGTGCCCGTCCAGGTGAAGTGGGCTGGAGACAGGCCGGTCATCGTGCTGGAAAAAGTCAGCATTCCGGGCCTCGGGACATTCTCGGCCGGGGTCCTACTCGACGAGGGCCGATATGCCGGCACCTGGACCCACGACGAGAAGGGCGGGCACCTGTTCGGCACCATCACGCCTGCCGGTGAAAACCTGCCGAAAGCCAGCCCAAGGCCGTGAGAGCGTCCCCGCCATAGAGCCTGGGGGCTCATGCAAGACAAGGGTTGCCGGGACCAGGACGGCGACAACGGGCAGCCGAGTTTATTTGTCAGCAATTCAATCGCTGCCGAGCCATGCCCAAGAAATCGCGAAAAAGACGCCGAGTTCGCTCAGCCCCCGATCAGGAAGCCACCTATGTGTGCGACTCCTGCGGCGAAGAAATCGTCGTCCCAGTGGATATCTCAGCCGGGGCCCATCAAGACTACGTCGAAGACTGCCCGGTCTGCTGCCACCCCATGATCTTGCACGTCCAGATCGATTCAGACGGCGAGGCCCATGTCGAGGGCGAGCACGAGTAGGAACTTCTGCCGGTCGGGCTTGCCCGAGGCGCTCGCGGACGTCGAAGCCGGGACACACGTGGCACTACGGCGCCGGGGCCGCCTCGGCGGCAGACCAGCCCCGCAGCTTCGCGTGCATGACGGCGACCTTGCCCATGTAGTGGTCCATGCGAAAGGGCCCGGCCGCCTGGAGGATGTGCTCCCGGGCTTTTGCAGCATCACCCAGGGCCTCGAAGTACAGGCCCAGATACAAGTGCGCGAAGCACAGCTGGTTTCGGCGGGCTGCACCTTCGCCCTTCTCAGCCGCCGCCAGGACTTCTTCGGGCTCGCACTTCCCGGCGTAGAGAGCCAGGACCTGCTTCATCGGAACCCGCGGGTCGTCGCCCACCGGCAGGAGAGCTTCGCGGGCGGCATTGAGCCCGTTGAGCTTGGCGACGCACAGGAAGTGCCAGGCGGCGTTCTCGACGTCGTTCGGGTTCACCGTCCTGTGCAGCTCGAACTGCTTCTGGCCATCTTCGAAACGGCCGGCGCAATACAGCGCCAGCCCGCGTTGCCATAGTTCCGGCTCCGCCCTTGGCTCGGCCACGACGAGCTGATCGAACACCCGGGCTGACTCCAAGGGCTTGGCGTCGAAAAACAGCTCCACGGCTTCGCTGAATAGCTCTTGGGGCGTGGGCTCAGCGGCAAACCCGGCGGCCGCGAGGGACAGCACAAAGGCCGCATACAGAAAGCGGAAAGTGTTCATAGGAGGTTTCGAGGGCCTGCGGCGAACGGAGAACATCGCCATACTCTATCCACCCAGCCCTGCATCAGCACCCAGACAAGACCGTTTGAGCCCACGGCCGGGACTTTCTTGCCGTGCACGCACACGCTGGCCCTCGCGGACTGGATCGCCCTTGTGCTCTTCCCGGGCAGGAAACTCGTCTCGGGCGTGCTGTGCGCCCCTCACCGGCCGATCGTCAAACACCTCACCCACCATCCGAGACTGGACGGTTATCCAAGGCAAGTCGGGGCGACCCGCGACGTGCGTTCCCTGACGAGGCAGCACCTTCGCAAAACGCCCGAGAAATCCGCCGGTCTCTGCCCGTACCCCTTCCCGTTCCAGATCTGGTTCGACGGGGATGCGGTGCGGGCGAGATCGGCGTCTCGGCGTAAACGCGAAGGCATTTGAAGGGGGCGGGCCGCACGCCCGCCCCCCTGCTCCACCCCGGAGGCAATTCAATCGCCTCCGAGGTTTCAACAATGATTGGTTTCAACAACGACGCCGGCCCCGCCGGCAGTGTTTCTTCCTACTCCCCTGCGCCCCAGTCCTCCGGTGCCAGCAGCAGCGCCCCGGCCCCCAGCCGCCGCGGGCGGGTCCGAAGCGCCGACTTCGGCATGCCCGAGCGGCCCGGGCTTCTCGACCTCGCCCGCACCTACCTCGAGACTCAGGCCAGGCTGTGGCCCGACCTCGTCGGCACAGCCGCGGTGCCGGCGGCCGATGCCGCCACGATCGCGGCGATGGCCGACGACTTTGAACGGCGGTTCCGGCAGCAGTCGGCGGAGGCCTTCCGTCCAGCTGGCACACCGATCGCCTGGATCGCCCTCGCGGTCGCCTACCTGCGATTCAGCGATGAGAACTCCAACCCACGGTCGCTCGACCAGCAGCTTTTCAACGTTCTGAACCGAGCCCGGCGGGAAGGCGTCTTCGTGCCCTGGTGCTACGTCATGGCCGATGCAGCCGTCAGCGGCACGCTCGCCTGCCGCACCGGCTACACGCTCGCCAAGACGATCGTCGAGCGACGCGACGAGTTCGGCGTGTCGTGGTTTCTGATCGACGACCTCTCCCGGATGAGCCGCAACACGATCGAGTCGCTGCGGCTCGGGGAACTGGCTGCCGCGACCGGGGTCCGCGTCGTCGGGGCCAGCGACGGCTTTGACAGTTCGAATCCCCAGTCGTCGCTTCTCCTGCCGGTGCTCGGGTCAATGAACGAGGCGTTCGTAACCCAGCTCAAGGCCAAGGTGCGACGTGGCATGGATGACGCCTTCCGCCGTGGCGACAACATCCAGCCACCCGGCGTGGGCTATCGGATGGTCACCGTCACGACCCCAGATGGCAGCCCCATGATCACCCACAAGGGGACCATCGAGAAGCAGGCCGAGGTCGATCCAGACACGGCAGCGTGGATCGTGCGGGGCGCGGAATTGATCGCCCGCGCGGGAAAAAGCCCGATCGAGGTGGCGCGGCTTCTCAACGAGCAGAAGGTCGGCGGCCGACAGACGTGGTCGGACAACATGATCCGCAAGCTGTATTCCCGCGAGCGGCTCGTCGGACGCGAGGTGTTTCGAACGACGCGACAGGAGAAGAGTCGGACCAGCGGCAAAGTCCGCTACGTGAAGCTGCCGCAGGATCAGTGGCTCGTTCGGGAATCGCCGCACCTGCGAATTCTACCCGACGAGTTGGCGGACGCCGTTCGCGCGAAGCTCAACCTTGCGGCTCAGTCGTTCGGCGGGACAGCGAAGGACCGCACCAAGAAGGCACGTCGCGCCGATCTCTATCCGAAGGTGCTCATCCGCCCGATCTGTGGCGACTGCGGGACGCCGATGATCTTGGGCCGGTCGCTCGGCAGGTATCAGAGTTTTTGCTGCTTCAACGCGTTGCACGGGATTCATAGCTGCACGAACCGCGGCTACAAATCGGCTCGGATCATCGACGAGGCGGTGCTGAGCACCGTCATGGCGACACTCTTCACCGATGACTTCCTCGCCGACCTGACGGCCGACGTGAACAAGCGGCTGGCCTGGATCGCCCGGCAGCCGATTCCATCGACGAAGAAGCTCGAGCAGGAGATCGCGAACGAAGACCGGCAGCTCAAGCGGCTGACCGACCGGCTCGCGAAATTGGATGACACGCATCTGGATGCCGTGCTTTCCAAGGCCGAGGAGATGGGCCGGCAACTGGCGGCCAAGCGGGAGCAACTCAGGGGGCTCCAGCGTGCCAGCCGGCGGCCGAAAGTGAAAAGCGTCAAGGAGAAGGACGTCGTCGCGGCGCTCACGCACCTCCGCGACCTACTGCAAGGCGACGTGGGCGTCGCCGCCCAGGTGCTCAAGGCCCTCGTGGGCGACGTCATCCTCGAGGCGCGGCAGATCGAGGGTCAGGCGAAGCCTCAGATGGTCGCCCGGTTCACGATCAACACCGTGCCGGCTCTGGCCGCACTCGAGCGCGGAAAGCCGACGGATCGCGACGTCGCACCCGCCCCGGTCTGGGATTCGATCCACTCGAGCCCGGGCGATGCGCCAGCAACGGCGGCTGTTCCCGCCGAGGCAGTCGTTCCACTCACCTACGACCGCAGGGAAGCCGCAAGAAAGCTGCGCAATACCAAGTCCGAAAGTTGATTTCGTAAGAAAAGAGTGCTACTTTTTCTTACATGGCAGGTCGTCAGAAGTCGTCAGAATCGCTCGACGCGAGAATCCTCGCCGCACTCCGGCGTCGGGGCCGGGGATGCGTCGTGGTGCCGTCGGATTTTCTCGACCTCGGAAACCGAAGAGCCATTGATGTTGCCCTGCACAGGCTTGTTCGTGCGGGGTCGATCCGCCGGCTGGCCCGAGGGGTCTACGACTATCCAAAAGAGCACCCGCAACTCGGTCCGCTCTCGCCGCCGCCAGAAGCAGTGGCGAGAGCGATCGCCGGCCGCGACCGCGTCCGTTTGCAGCCGGCCGGCGCGTACGCCGCCAACACCCTCGGCCTGACGGAGCAGGTGCCGGCGAAGGTGGTGTTTCTCACCGACGGCCCCAGTCGCACCGTCATCGTCGGTGGCACGACGATCCAACTGCGGCGCACCACTCCGCGCAACATGGAGCCCTCCGGGAGGCTCAGCGGCCTTCTGATTCAAGCGTTTCGTGAACTCGGCCGCGAGCACGTGACGCCCGAACGGCGTGCCCATCTGAAGCGAACGCTCCCTGCTGCGGAACGGCGAAAGCTTCTCGATGATCTCCGGCTGGCGCCCACGTGGATGCACCCGATCTTCCGTGACCTCGCGGCGGCGCGGACATGAGACTCTCGTTCCTCGAGCTTCCGGGCCACGAACGCCGGCTTTATTTCGAGCAGGCAGCCGCAAGGCGAGGCCTGTCTGCGATCGTCTTGGAGAAGGATTTCTGGGTCTGCTGGCTGCTGGGCGTGCTCTTCCGTTCGGAGTTCCGCGATCGCCTCGTCTTCAAGGGAGGCACCTCGCTGTCGAAGGTGTTTCGGGTCATCGAGCGATTCTCCGAGGACATCGACCTTTCGGTTTCCCCGTCGCTTCTCGGACTCCCTGAAGCCGGCACGACCCGAAACCAAGCTGACAAATGGATGACCCTCGCTGAGTCGGCCTGCGCGGAGGCTGTACGGGAGCAGTTCCAGCCAGCCCTCGAGGCCGAAGCAACGGGCGTTCTTGGCAAACCTGAGCGCGGATCGTGGTTCGAGTTTGCAGCCGACGCGACCAGTGGTTCGCCAAATCTGCTGTTCCACTACCCGACTGACCAGCCGACTGGATTCGACTACCTGCGACGTGCCGTGAAGCTGGAGGTCGGCTCCCTGACGGACCAACAGCCGGTCGGGCGCCATGCCATAATCCCGTGGCTCGTCGATGCCCTTCCCGACGCGATCCCCGATTGGCAATGCAACGTCGTCGCCCTGGGGCTCGACCGGACGTTTTGGGAGAAGGCGACGATCCTGCACGCGGAGCATCACCGTCCCGCCGGCAAGGCAACTCCCGACCGGTTCTCGCGGCACTATGCTGACGTGGCGGCCCTCGCCCGGCACCCCGTGACGGAACGCGCAATCGCAGATCTCGATACTTGTGCGCGGGTCGTGGGCTGGAAGCGGCTGTTCTTTGGCCGTTCGTGGGCGAGCTACGAGACCGCACGCCCCGGTTCGTTTCGGCTGCTGCCCAGCAATGAGCGGTTGGCGGCACTGCGTCGTGACTTCGCCGCGATGCGAGACATGTACCTCGCCGAGCCCCCGTCTTTCGATGAGGTGCTTGCGACGCTGGCGTCCCTGGAACGCCGGCTTAACGAGCCTTGAACCGTTTCGCGGCTGGCTCGCACCAACCAACAGAGGGCGGATGATCCAACCGTCACTATGTGGGAGTACCGATTTCGACCATTCCGAATGGCACTGCCGACCGTCGGCAGATTTCGCTCGATCCGCTTTTCACCGGGTGTTACTGCAATGTCGGGGCGACAGGACTTGAACCTGCGACCTCTTGACCCCCAGCCGCTTCCGGCGGGGTCTGATTCGAGAGCCTGGAACCCCTACTTTTCAGCATCGTAACGCGTCTCGCGCGAATGTGCAAACTGGCGATCCTTTGACCGTTTTCGTGCGTCGTTTGCACTGTTATTGGGTCAACATTTCGGGCCCGTTCGCGCGATGTTTTCGATCAGTGATGCACTCGTGACGCCATTGAACACGCGCTCATGCGCCGCAAGACCGCATCTTGCTGAAACTGGCACTCATAACAGCTCACGCAAGCTCGACAGGCGGTCCTTGATGTCTTGCCATGCCGGTACGTGCCCGTAGCACAGCGGCCGACACTGCTCTTCATAATTTTGAGCAAGGACTTGCTCGAGCATCGGGCCGGGAAACAACGCCTCGCTTTCGACGAATTCCATGCCCGATGGAGGGATAAAGTCACGGGCGTAGAACATCCGGCTGATTTGTGCGTAATCGGCCTTGATCGCCTCGTACTCGTCGGACTTCAGCATCGCCAAAACCTCAGGCGTCGCCGCAAGGCAATACAGGTCGTAGTAGTGCCGGGCATACGAACCCAACGGCTCGCCCGTCTGCTTGAAAATCTCGACTTTGGCGTGGATCGCGAACAGTTTTTCAACAAATGTCCGCCGAAAGTGCAGCAGGAGCATCTCGAAAGGCAGCTCATCTTCGCAGCCCAGGCTCATCCCGGTATCGCGTAAAAATTCGCCGATGAAGGACACCAGAGACCGCCGCTCCTTAGGCGCGCGGCCGCTTGCGATCATGGTTTCGACGAGAACGCCCGGCGTAAGTCCGCCCATCTCCGGAACACGCTCTTCGTAAACAAACCGATCGGCTCGTTTCAAACCCTTGCTGGTCGTGCTCTGATCCTTCGCGAAGGCAAGGCCCGGATGCGCGGCGATGGCGTCACGTAACGAACGCAGGCGGGTATCGATGGCTTTCGTACCCGGCGATGTACTGCCACGACTCACGTCGATGAACACGTCGACGTCCTCGGAAAATCGCTCGATCAGCTCCCAACCTTTTGACAGACTCGTACCGCCCTTGAAGATCGCCCGTTCACCTTCGCGTTCGACGATGATCCTGAGAGCTTCCGTGACGTAGTAATCCTTCTCGATGACCGCCGGCCGCAGCCCACGAGCAGCAAAATGCTCCGCCGCCCGCAGGATTGCCTGGCCAAAGTCAGGATGCTGAAACAGACGCATATGACCGCCCCCGACGAGCTTGCCATTCAGCCGCATGCTTCAGGGCCGCCAGCTTTCCGAAGTCGAATGTCGAGAGAGCGTTCAGCGTGCGCCGCAACCCCGAGAGATCGCGGGGCGGCCGTCCCAACTGCTGGCCGATGGCTCCAAGCATGGCGCGCACTCTCGGCGGCTCGCTCGAAGCCACGCGGCAGAGCCGCATGAATCGGCCAGGCTTCTTGAACAGCGACAACAGCCGCCTCACCGTCTCGTTTGCCGAAAGTTCGCTGGTCGCCCCGCGCTGTCGCAAGACCTCGAGAATCGCGGCATCCTCGGCATCGAGCGAGTGCCACGATTCCGGCCGCCGGGTACGAACGATGGCGTGTTTGCCCACGATGAGACGGGGAAGGCTCCCGCCAGTGGTCGCGATTTCCGGCCGCGACGGCTGCTGCGTGGTAAGCCCCAGTACGCTGGCCGCGGCATGCCCCGATGGAAAAATCTTCCGGCCAGCAATCGGCAGACTCTGCACCATCGCGGGGCTCGGCAGGCTGGGGCCGAATGCCGTCTCCCGGCCGCGGTAATAGAGACCTTTGCCCAACCGCCGCACGACTCCCTGCCGGGAAAGCCGTGACAAGGACTGGGCAATTGCCTGAGCGGTCCAGGCCCGGTCGGCGCACTGAAAATCCGTGGCCCGCCAGACTCTTTCGCCTGCCGCTTCGATCCGGGCGCGGATACGGCCGACGATCGAGCGCTGGCGGTTCTTGACGGTCGTTGCGCGAATAACCATACCACTATCCTCGGCTTCTTCTGACTTTGTGTCAAGTTTTTTAGCAGGAAAACTTGACGCCTTCACAGCAGGAATGCCGTCATGCGCTGAGATAAACGCGGTTTTTCGCATGCCGGAAGCCGAAGCTCGATCTGGTGGAGACCGGAAGCCCCCCCTCACAAAACCCGCTAAAGACGCTTGAAACGGCGGGGTTCTACCTTGGCTTTCCGAGACGCCTGCCCTTCAGCTGCGTGTTTCAGGGTCTGGCTCAAGAAGGGCGGCTACCCGAGGCGGCGTCACCCGCGCCGTCTGGCGGCCACGGCCGCGCGACGTCCGCGACCGGTCCCTGCTCCAACCGTCCGAACCCTGGCGATGACGAACCGGCCCTTTGCGGCTTTGCCAGGTGTGTCCGAGACGACGATCCGAATGTCCTGGCCGAGCTTCGTCAGAAACGTAAGGAGTTTTTCCGTGGAAAATCCATCTGCATAGCCGCGGAGCAGTCGCGATGCCTTGGGCTGCGGAATCCCGAGCCGCAGCGCGGCCTGCGTCACGGTGATCCCTAACGCCTTCACCCGCTCGTGAATCTGCAGCGCAAGCTCGGCCTTAGACCGCTCTTCTTCCGGGGAATCGAGCCTTAGATCCCGAAACACATTGCCGGAGCCAACCGTGCCATCGATCGCTCCTCGTGCCGTCTTCGCCATAGTTCTCTCTCCTGGGCATCCTAAGCGGGCCGCCTGCTTTCGTGGAACCTGTGTTCCAGTTCGTTCGGGACGGTGTGGCAGCGAGGCTGTCTCGGTGATTTTTCCTTGAGGGCGGTACGTGCCGCCCTCAAGGGCGAAGAGCGATCCGGCCGTAGTCAAGTCTGGCAACCACTTGAAGCGGCGTCCGCGTCACCAAGCCGTGCCGCGGCAGGGCGTGGGTGAGAACCTTTATTTTGCAGTCGCTGGATATACCCACGGTATATTTCCAGCCCGCAAAGTAAAGCGCGTGCTGGAGGCGGCCTTGCCATAGGGCCGACGTTCACCGCGGCTTCTACACCTGCGGGAAGGCTTTACTCACTTGCCGCCAGCCTGCGAGCCTGCTCCTTCACCGCGGCCTCCACGGCAAGAACTTTGCGGTGGACTCCTGGCCTGGCGGTGTAGGTGCCCGGCGACTCGTGCTTGCGGAGGTAGAGCATGAACGTGTCGGCGAAATCCTCGCTGGCATTGACGACGGCGTACGGCGTTGCGAAGTCCCGTGCGAGATGCTTCTTGCCCTCCTTCGTTTCAAATAGGTACTGCGCCATCCGCTGCTGCTCCCAAGCCCGCAAGAGCGGTTCAGGGCTGCGCGTCTGGCCGTCCAGCCACCGAAGAAACGGGGCAGGCGACTTGTCGTCATAGTTCGCCCCAAACGTCTCCTCGAACCACGGCTCCCGAAACAATTCGGGGTTCATCCATCGCCACGCATGGGCATATTCGTGGCGGATGATGTCGGCGAGTGTCCCGCCCGGCCTGAACGGCCTCGTAGGCAGATCACAGGGCAGATAGATCACGCCTTCCCGATAGCCGATGAGCCTTTTCGCCGCGCCGGGTTCCTCAAAGAACACCCCGACAAATCCATCGCTGGATGCGATCGCTTCGACCTCGAGCTCAATGGCGTCCAGAAATACGCCTTCATCAAGCAACCCCACTTCGCAGAGTTCGTCACGCACCTGGGCCCATGCCCGATTCACCTTCGGCATGTTGTCGTCCAGGGACCACCATGCAGCTGCTGAGCGAGCGAGTCGTTCCGGAAAGGCGAAAATACTCATGCTTGCAAAAAAGCCTGGTCGGTGAAGCGAACGCGTGAAGTGACCGAGACCGACGGCGGCTGGCATGGATGTCACTCTGTCCATCTGCCAGGCCCATACGGCTTGCGCCAGACCTGAACAGCGAATATGACGAAGACGAAAACGAGCGACGAAGCGATGATTCCAAAGCCAGCTGAGTACGCGATAGCCAAAGCTAAAGGACCAACCACCTGCTCCAAGAGCGACGGGCCGCGGTAGACAATTCTGGTCAACATCTTCACGTGCACCTCTTCGACGGGGATTGTCCTGCTCGCTGCATCAGCACCCACCACAGAAAAGAACGAAAAGCCCCAAGACGATCAGCCAGACCCATCCGGAGTCATCGCCACCCCGTCGGTGAACCCGAACCCACTCGTTCGGGCCTGCGTAAACGTGACGGACGCGCCTTGCCATGATGTTCCTTTCGCGTTCGGGGATTTGCCTGCCGGCCCTGGAGTTCGACTTCCGTAGACCTGCTGCGCTGCTGACTGCGTACGCCCCCACTTGGGAAACTGTGACAACGCGCGATTTCCGAAACCGGACATAGTCCGTTGCCGCTGCCTCACAGATGCGTACAGCAGCGCGACTCACAAATCGTTAGCACTCATCGCCTGCAGCGAGCTGACTCGCGCTGACCTTGGACGTTGAGCACCTCGGCGACCTCGAATACTGGCGGCAAGACGCTTGGGCATAACCGAAGCCGGATAACTGGCACGAAATACCCGGCACGCCCGTGGATTTCCGCCATGACGAGACAGGCGATTGCGGCAAGCGAAGGTGGGACCACCACGAGGTGCAGTGTCTGCCACTCTTCGCTCGTCAGGTTCGCGGCATCGACCGCCGCGACGGTTTGACTAGCAAAAGGCTTCGTCTGGTCGAAGTGAGTAGCGACGGCGACGATGCGATCCACCGTGGCCCCAGCAGCAGACTCTATCGAGGCGATATGGCTCATGCGCAAAGGGTGGGCGAAATTGACAATGGTCATGATCGTGCTTAGCGAGGTCACTCACCGTGGCTGCCAAATCTCTGATGGCCTTACGCCCCGGGCCCACGAACTGTGACAAGCACCGCGTTCCGATGCCAAGCCTGGCTCTCAGCCGCCCCGCCCAGGCAGCGGAGCGATTTGCATCCGGACGCCTCTCACGCAGCCATATCGCTCAAGTTGACCCGCGCACGTGAGATCTGCCCCTGCTGTCTTGAGCGTGTCGCGTAGGGCAGCTTCCATCTCGGCGGTCTGCTGACAAAGGCCCTTTGTAATGGTCTTGGCATACTCGAGCGCGGGCCCGACCGATCGGGTTGCTGCTAACGCCATTGTTAGGAGTAACTCTCGTGGCATGGCGTCTTTTGGAGGCATTTCAATCGCAACAAACGTGAAAGACACGCTTGACCACAAAGGCGCGGATCGCAGGGGCCGCCCAAACGCCTTCAGCAAGTGTGGCAGCAGTTTGCGAGGCACGCAGCACAACAAGTCATCGCCGCCGAGATAAACAAGGTCTATTGGCAGACCAGCGGATTGATGGCCCGATGTTTCTTTCAGGAGCTTTTTGACCACCCGCCGAAATCTACGAAATACGGCCCGCGTGAGGCTAAGGCTATGCTCCGGCAACTGTGCCAGCCTCGCACTACGAAATTGATCACCGATCCGATCACCGTCGATCTTCACATACACCAGAGGCTCGCTTGGCATTCCGAGCTGCTGGAGCCATTCGCCTTGATGAACCGGCGAGAGTGGCAGCCCTTTAGAGCGAAGTGTCGCGGTTAATCCTTCGTGCGCATGAGTTCGGAACGTACTCCCACACAGCGACCAGACAAGACTGGTCCACCCCATCGCTGCGGCACTGTTTGGCCCGCGTTCCTGTAACCATTCGGGAGTTTCGACGGGTAGGAGAGCTCGATCATTTTCAACGTATGCACACGGCGGGTCGCCCAATCCATCCTGGCGCCATTGCATTATCCGGCGATAAGGTTCAGGCAGGCCGCTTGTCGTACGTGGACTGCAGAATTCCGCGAGTGATACTGGCTCCGAACATGCAAAAACAATGTCTGGCATAACCGATGATGGCGGAACACCTGCAGACAAGGCCTTGGCTCGCCACGTCGCCAGTCGCGGAAATCGCGAGTCAGATTCAGCCGCATCGCGGATCTCGTCACCCCAGAAAGCACTCACCCGCTTCTGTAACGAATCCGCGAGGTCATGCGGCAAAATGCCCTGAGGGGCCAAAAGCGACACAATGGCATCGCAATCGGTGACAAGAAACACGCTGCCCGCATGCGAGTCATCACTCAGCAAGAGATCCCTCGCCAGGGCAAGAGCCTGAGCACACCAAGTGCTCGCTCCTCGCATCAGCCAGTGATGTGTGCCTCTTGCGAGATAATCCTGAACTTTTGCCGTTTTTATGGTGACAAGCCGAAATCGCGTGGCCTGAAGCACGCCAAGATGTTGTTCATCGGCCTCCGACAGGCTTCCCGCCCTTATGTCGCTCGGATCACAACCACCCAGAAGTGCACCCAGCCGAGCCACATCACGGTCCCTGGTGGTCCCCTGACGTCTAGTCCATTCCTGCTGGCTTAAGCCGAGCAACCCGAGCATACGATGTTCGATTGGGTATGCCGCCGGAACCGCTTTGTCTGATTCGCCAACAACCATCGCCCGCCGCAGCTCGCGGATGCAGTCGTACACGGCCTGCCGACACACCTGATCATGACTATCGGGTGAGCGGCCAAGGCGATACTCGACGAGCGCTGAATAGCAGACGAGCCAATCACGAAAAGCGATCGTGCCCGGATTGCCATCGGGTTGAAGGGGGCTTGATCCAACTTTAGGCGGGATCGCCGCTCGTACCTCGTACGGCTCCAGCCCGTGCACGCCTGCTGCCATGTGGATCGCTTCCCGTGCATCCGGGTCGAAAGGCAGATCCCGCGGTCGGAGGCCACCGCGAATCGGTGCATGCCCCAGCAAGGTATCCCGCAGCATCACCCAGCGTGTACGTGGGGCGAGATGCCATGTCGGCACTGGAACCGAAGCTCTCCTAAGCACCTCGGATATCGAATTGAGCAATCGTGGCCGATCGATGGGCGACATCAGGGCGTCCTGCGGAATTCCAGTCAGAGGCGAGGCATCCGTCAACCCCACAAATCTAGCAGTCACAGCCCGTGCCATCGACTGGCTGTCACAGAAGCTTGCGGTGATCCGTAGTGCCGCACAGCGCAACGCACCGCCTCGTAGGAAAGAATCTCGATGGCCCTTCTTGTCGCATTTCTGGCCGGCATCGCTTCATTGGCATTCGTCGGATTGATCGCTTTCGCATGGCGCAACTCTCACCGCCATTTGCCATCCGCTCACTACGGCGGAATCGGTCGTATTCGCGAGATTGGGGAACTCGTTGCCCTGCGAATCGATTGCGCTGATGTCGCCTGGGCCGCCGACAAGAACCGCTGGTTTGGCCGCGGACGGTCGCTTCTCATGACGTGCGACATGGTCGTGGAATATCGCTTCGACATGCGGGAAGCTGTCATATCGCACACTTCCAGCGGCATCGACATTTTGATGCCCAAATGCCAAGTCACCGTCAGCCACGGCGATGTCAAAGTCGTGCATATGCAGCACGGAACGGTACTGGGGCTTCCGGTCCGCCGGCTCGATGCCGACGACATCAATCGCCTGCTGGCTGAGGCTCGCGAGAACGTAAACAGCAAACGAGATCGCCGAGAGGACTACCTGGCCGCTCGGGCCCAAGACAGTGCCCGCAGCATGTTGCTCGGCTACGCCGGCCTCATAGCACCGGCGGAAACCATCCGCATCGTGTTTGCCGATCCCCTCGAAGGTGAACTCGCGCGGCAACGCACTCAGCCGTCCGTCGGGCAGCGGACGCCCCTGCTTGAAACCTTCGCGGCGCGGCAGGCCCTCGACTTAACCGCAGCGCCGGGAATCGAGGTCGTCACACAAACAGCTCGGTGAGCGTACTCCTGGATGGCTCCTGCTTACCCCCCACAGGATCGGGAAACACATGACACGCTTGACTCATCCAGTTGCCGTCAACTTTCACATCTGGCCGAAGTGCAACCTTGCATGCACGTTCTGTTACGCAACGTTTCCCCAGGCCAGGCGGACACTCCCGCTTGCTGACGCACTCTCGGTCATCGACAAGCTCGCTGCCGCCGGTGCAAGCAAGATCACGTTCGTGGGTGGAGAACCGACGCTTTATCCCCATCTGGCGGAAGTCGTGCGCCATGCCTCTGAAAACGGTCTGACGACGTGCATCGTTTCCAACGGGGCTCGTTTGCGGTCTGTGCTCGAGCGTTCTGCGCCATTCATCGACTGGGTGGGGCTATCGGTGGACTCTGCTGACGAAGCCGTTCAGCAGGCTCTCGGCCGAGGAAAAGGCGATCACGTCGCAAACAGCGTCGAACTTGCTGATCTGATCCGGGGCCTCGGAATCCGGCTGAAACTCAACACGGTCGTAACTGCCCTGAATTGGAAAAATGACATGGCCTGGCTCGTGCGCAGGCTTCAGCCCGATCGCTGGAAGGCGTTCCAGGTACTTAGGGTTGAGGATGAGAACGCGGGCCGAGTGGAACCGTTGCTGATCTCTGACGCACAGTTCCGGGCTTTTGCCGACCGGCATGCCCACCTTGCCGGTGAGGGATTTCCGCTCGTCGCTGAAACGAACGACGACATCCGCGGCTCATACGTCATGATCGACCCTCTCGGGAGATTCTTTAGCAACGAGGAGGGGCGATACCGTATCAGCCAGCCGATTCTTGATGTGGGTGTGAAGACGGCCCTCGAACAGTCGGGATGGAGAAGCGACAAGTTTCTCGCCCGCGGAGGGCTCTATGACTGGGCCGGGCAACAGGATGCGGAAAAGAGCCTTCCCGCTCTACTTACGGCTTGAGTGGCCTCCGATCCCAGCCGGCTCAAGGGCGTGCCCCTCGCTTGATCACCTGGATGTGCTCGGTGCCGATGCGATGCAACCCGCTTGGTGATCGCTCAGCATCTACGTGGACACATATCGCTCCCGGTGGCGTGAGATCCAGCAAGGCGAACGACAGTCTCTTGAGGCCGGCCGTTAGGTCGCACACCAGTTGGCTTCCATCCACATTACCGTGATCATCGCGACAAAAGGCCTGCAGGCGATTATCAAGGGCGTTGCGCATCGTATCCAAGGGAGCACCGGCGAGATCTGCCGACCACTCTTCCACCACAGAAATCCCCGCCACGTCCACGAGGTACTGCCGCAAAGCCGCAACGTCGGCAGCCGCCTGTTCCTGCTCGTAAATCAGGAGGACTGCCTCAGGAGCAAAAACGTGGGCCAGAAAGCCCAGGGTTGGCGTCTGTCTCGGAGAAACCACTCCCACAAGACGGCATCTCTGACCTGGTTGAGGTCCGGATGGAAAGCGTGCCACGTGGTCCGCGGCAAGTCGCTGGGCGAGCCTTTCCAAGTAGTAGTCTCGCCTCGCTCCCCCTTGATGCTCACCGGAGAGACTACTTTCGACATAGTCGCGGTGTTCGGCGATCGGCGCCTCGGCAGCCGGAGCCGCCCTTACGGCGCGCATGTACGGGGCAAGGCTAGCGGTGAGCGCGGCACTCGGCGACAAATAAGACACAAAGCCGTCACGGCCCGCTGCTCGCTCCCACGCGGCTCCCTCATCCCTGTTCGCGTCACTAAGAAAAACCGTCTTCGCACCAGCCGCCACAGCTGCATCGAGCTTTGCACCGACGCACTCGACTGGAGCGATAGCACCCGCTTGGCATGCCACGGAAGCGAGAACGGTTCCCACGCCAGCCACGCCCAGACACGCCTGATTGACGGCTGCCAGCATCGCGGCGAAGCCGGAGGGCGCATCTAATTCGATGCCACTCATGTCGAAACCATCACCGTCAGGCACGGCAAGATGCAGCCCCCAATGCCCCTTGAGACCGCGGGAATAGGCGTCCGCAAACACCTGCAACACGCGATCTGCTTCGGCGTGCAAGGAAAGAGGAAGCCGGGGTGAGTGTCCCGTGTCTCGCCGCCACTCGAGCGGAAGAACAAACGCCGGCAGCAGCGCCGGGAACCGTGTCTGTCCTCCCCGCACCGCAACGAGCATTCCAAACTCGCCGGGCTTCGCGTTGTCCTTGAGCAATGGCCGCATTGGCTGCAGCCCCGCCAATCGCAACGCTTCATCTGAAGCCCAGCGGGTTGCCAGAGGCCCGAGGGCGTCAACGATCAGCCGGGCTCGCGGGCGGTCGGCATCGGCCAAGGCATGCGAACAATACCGCTGAAGAAAGTCGGGCGAGATCGCTGGCCTCATGCACCAAGTTCCCCCTAGGCCGGTGTGTGCGAGTCCGCCCGAATCCACTCCACCCCGGTTTGTCCGTCTTGAAGGATTAGTTCCCGGCTTTGCGACAAGTCATGGAACTCATCCCACGCCCAACTCGCTGTGATGAAGTCGCCGGTGACATCACGAGACAGCCTCCAGCACGCGGCGCGGCCGTTGAGGAAGACGATCGTACCCACGGCATGACTCGCCGACCCGTCTCCCCCGTCGCTGAGGTGCATTGATAGCTGGTCTACCTCCGTCATCCGGGCAGGTACGTAGAGCGTGGCAGTCAGGCTCGATCCTGGAAGCGTCCACACGATCGTCTGCATGGGCGTCCCGGCTGGCGCTGCGGCAGCCAGGGCCGTGACAGCGTGACGCAGGACATCGTCGCGGTGCCTGCGGATGGGCAAAGCATCGCTCGCCGCAATCACTGCCGAAGCACTACCCCGTGGCAGGGCAAGCCGCGGCTCCCGGTCTGATTCCCGTCCGATTCGGATCGCCTCAGCCTCAAGCGTTCCATCCAGCCACCAGGGAAGTGGCTCATGCTTTGGCGGAAGCTCCTGCCGCCACTGTCGCAGCCACGGCGTTGCGACAAGCGTGGACAAAATATCCAGATGCTCGACTAAAACGTCGTCGTACGTCTCCGTATCGTCATCGATCGCTTCCGCTGTGCCCAGCAATCGCCTACGGACATCGCCTACAGAAGTGTCCGCCAGGCAGTCTAACGCCTCTATCGCATACCACGCCTCCATTCGGACTCGCAGCAGCCCCGACGTGACTTCGTCGCACTCCGCCTGCGTTGTTACGCAATCCCATACTTTCTCAAGGCTTTTGGCACGGGCTGTCGCCGCTGACACGCCAGCCATCACAGCGTTAGCACCCTCGAGGGCGATCTCAGCCGAGAAAAGCGGCGGCGTCTCACCTGCGTCATAGGCATCCATCACGATGCATTCCCCAAGAGCGACCAGTGCGTCCTTTGGAGAAACTGCGGCGTTCGGCCCGGCCACGAGTTTCTCGTAGCGGGTTTTCAGGTGTGGCTTGCTCATGGCCGCCATTCCACAGTGCATATGTTGTTCACGACCAGTTCCTTCGCGTGGAGTTCACTTAGCGCGCTACGGCCGGGCTGCCGCTTTGTGACAACGTGCATCATTCCGACTCTCCGCAGTCGGGGAATCGAGCCTGCAGCAGCTTTTTCGCCCTACACGCCCGCTGCCGAACTGTTGCATTCGTCAGCCCCAACAATTCCGCGAGCATTTGATACCGACGTTTTCGAGGTGCTTTGTGGATTTCACGCAGCTGCCCTGAAAGATCGGGTTTGTTTGCATCTCGGCACCACTGACCCAGCACCGTGTCGGAAACTGAATCGAGGTATTCGAAACGTGACGCAAAAATGAGTCGATCAATCGCGGCGGGAAGCGACTGCTCGAAGTCACCTGCGATTTCGCGGCGTGCTGCCGCATCATCGATGGCCTTTCCGGCATCCTCGCCAGGCCGACTAGATGCGACTTCGACAAGTCCTGGGCCCTCGTTATCACTCGGCCCAATACCTGACTCGGGGGAATTTCTGTCGGTGTCCCGCTTTGCGTCGATCGCCAAATTTCGAACAACTTGATTACACCAGGGCTGAAACCGATGGCTCACACAATACTTCTTGTCACAGAGCTTTTCCCACACATGGCTCGGCGCATCCGCCTTTACAGCACGGCGGATGTCTTTTCCGAACGTATGAACGCTTTTGCGCACAGCCACCTGAACTGCGTCTAGAAGAAGCTCACCGAGCAACTCACTGGGCCGGCCGGTTTCATAGAAGGCGGCAATCTGCTGCTCTATCGCGGGCTGATCGATCTTGGAATCGGCTGTCACGCTCGGTCCTCGCCGTGGCCAGACATTGGGATCGGCTGAGTTTGTCGGTGATTCGTTGTAGCGGCGGCAGGGCCGCCCTACCAGCCTGCGGGTTCATTTTTCCCGCGGCTTTTGGCCGTAGGACGCATGGGCATACCTGGCCGTCACAGTTTTCCACCGGCCGCCGTAATGCGGGTCATGACGCCCACCCCCGAACACTCGACTCCCTCAAATACCAAGGAGCTCGCAATGACCACGTCACGCACATCCACCACCACGATTCTTCTCGTCGCCACGATCGTCGCCGGTACGGTGACTTTACTGCGGTCCGCTCGACAGCCGGTCGTCATCCGGCCGGAAGCCACCTCGAGCGCAGGTAGTCCGGACCGTATTCGCATTAGCGTGGACGCGGCCGCTGCCAAGAATGCCCGGGCGGTCGACATCTGTGAGAACGAAATCAACTCGCTCTTGGACCGTCACTTCGCCGAGATCCGAGCGGCAGGGCACAAGGCCGCTACGGACGTATCGAGCTACGACTCGTGCCGGCGGATTATCTACCGGCTTGCCAAGGACTCGGTGCGCGGCACGTCATCCGCGGCATCCTACGTTGACCGCGAAATGACGAGTGGAATCGAACCGGCACTCCGTGCTTGTGCGTCGGACCTCGAAGCGGCACTGGGGCGATTCGACCTGGCACTCCAAAAGAGCACCGCTGGGCTCGCCTCCGATCTCGCTCTCTCCCAATCCTCGAGCAAGTGGCAGGAGATTACTGTCGGCGTAGACCTCGAAGCCGGCCAGGACCTCGATACCACGCTGCGAAACCTCGGTTTCCGAGGCGTCGGCATCGCGGTATCGGGCGGGTTTGATGCCTGGGCTGTGATGAACTCAACGCTCATGAAGAAGCTGCTGGAAAAGGCCGTGGCCTTGGCCGGCCGAGTGTTCGCCCGCCCCGCTGCTGCCGCCGTCGCCTCCGTAACGGCCGCTGCCGTCGACGGCCCGCTACCGATCGGCGACATCTTTGCGGTCGCTGGGATCGCCTACACCGCCTACGACATCAGTGCCACGCGACACGAGTTCCGCACTGATCTCAAGGCCTCAGTCGACAACGCATTGCCCCAGATGAAGCGGAGCCTCCACGGGCAGGTGATGGATCGAGTCCATGCGATTCTCGACGCTCACCAAAACGCTCAAGACGAAATCCGCAACCAGTCACTTTCACACGTCGGCCACTGAGTGCGTCCATCTGTGCGTCCACGTTCCCCTCACCACAATCGGAGATCACACTCATGACCAATTACCTCGCGTTTCTCGTCACGGTCGCTACGTTCCTTGCCTCGGCTACTCCGGCTCATGCCGTTCCAGGCGCCGGCAAGGTCGTGGGGGAGGCCGTCGAGTGGGCGGTTCGAAAGGGCAGCACCGAGGCGGCAGAGAGGGCATCTCAGACAATTGCGACGGAAGCTGTCGAAGCCGGTGTGCGTAGCGGTGCAACCGCAACGGCTCGCACCCTTGCAACACTCGAAACCAAGGCAGCCGGCTCCTCGGCCAGGGTGATGGCTTCGTTCGGCCCGAAGGCCGCAGGAGAGATCGCCGAGCACGCGGCGGCAGCCGATATTCCTCGGCTGCTTGTCTATGCCGAGAACGCCGACACCCCGGCGACCCGCGATCTCCTGCTCCAGATGTACAAGAAAGAGGGCGATTCACTCTTCAGGAGGATTCCGCCCGGCGATGTCCTTGCCTACGGCCTCACGGCTGCCGCGCTCTACGGCGTCCACCGAGGAACCGCGCCGATGGCTGCGACAGGGAAGGCGATCACCAACCATCCGGACATGGCCAAAGACGCAGCCGAGGCTTCCGTCCGGTACTTCTGGATGCTCGGTGCTTTCGTTATCGTCCTTCTTCTCTGGCGGCACGGCCAGATGCCCTGGCACCGAGAGCATCGCGTGAAAGACACCTCCGTTTGCCGTACAGTGACACCAACCCCCTCGCCCAGCGGGATTAGTACGGCGGACGCGACTGCCAACCGGGGCTGATTCTCATGGCTGAGAAGCAAATGACCGCCGATTCAATGGACATCGTGAACGA
>JBIPMZ010000022.1:0-15696 GCA_044376165.1 Cyanobium sp. | reverse complement strand
GAGCGGCGGTACCCGATCCAGGAGCAGTGAAGGATACAGGTGGGCTTGAATTGCCCGTGGTGCTATCAAGCCCGTAAGTGATTAAGGCAGAAGCGGGGGGTGGGGTGCAAAAGGTAGACGCTACGCAGAGGAGGGGAGCGAGAGCAAGAACCCGTGAAGAAGATACTTTCATCTTGGGAAGAGACGAGAAGGACATTGCTGATAAACCGGAGTGAAGTGTTTCAGATCTGCATGCGACCTGACAACGCGATCTCACGCCATCGTAACGGGCCGGCCGTGGGTTTGTCAAGGAGGAGCTTGCCCAAGGGGTCTGTCGATCGTCGGTTGCAGGGAGAAACCAGTGGCGTGGCAAGGGATCCGAGGGAACAAAGCCGCTGGCTGGCAGAGCCAGGAGGAGAAAGCCAGCAAACCATCACAGGGAGTCGCCCCCTTCCCAAAGCTCAGTCGAAGCCGAGCAGGTCGAAGATCTCCCGGTCTTTCAAGGATTCGGCTTCCAGGGGCTGGACGCTTTCAAGCAGGGTGCGCGCAAGGCCGAGGTACTCCTGTTGAACGGCTACCACATCGGGGCTCGGCTCCATCTCGAAGATGGTGCACTTCTTGAGGCGGGAGCGACGGATCGCGTCCACGTCGCGGAAGTGGGCCATGGTCTTCATGCCCACGCGGGCGTTGAACTTGTCGATCTGGTCGGTGTCGGCGCTGCGGTTGGCCACCACGCCGCCGAGGCGCACCTTGTAATTTTTGGCCTTGGCCTGGATCGCCGCGATGATGCGGTTCATCGCAAAGATCGAATCGAAGTCGTTCGCCGTCACGATCAGGCAGTAGTGGGCATGCTGCAGGGGCGCCGCGAAGCCGCCGCACACCACATCGCCGAGCACATCGAAGATCACCACGTCGGTGTCCTCCAGCAGGTGGTGCTCCTTGAGCAGCTTCACCGTCTGGCCGGTGACGTAGCCGCCGCAGCCGGTGCCGGCCGGCGGGCCGCCAGCCTCGATGCACTGCACGCCATTGAAGCCCTCAAACATGAAATCTTCGGGTCGCAGCTCCTCGGTGTGGAAATCCACGGTTTCCAGGATGTCGATCACCGTGGGCACCATCTGTTTGGTGAGGGTGAAGGTGGAATCGTGCTTGGGATCGCAACCGATCTGCAGCACCCGCTTGCCGAGCTTCGAGAAGGCGGCCGAGAGATTGGAGGAGGTGGTGCTCTTGCCGATGCCGCCCTTGCCGTAGACGGCGATCACCAGGGCGCCCTCCTCGATGCGCAGGGCGTCATCCTGATGCACTTGGACGCTGCCTTCGCCGTCCTCCCGATGGTGGGGGGCGGCAGGGGAGCTGCCGGTGGGTCTGCCGCTGGCCGGGTGGCCCGTGGAGGCGGGGGGCTGGAGGGTGGTGGTCATGGGCGGGCCTGGGAAGACCTGAGCACTTCCTACTATCCAAGGATGGCGCGCCAGTCGCTGGGGGGCCCTGGCGCAAAGCGAAACATCAGGGTTTCCCAAGGGGAGCCGCAGGCCGCGCAGCCGGGAGCCCTGGCCAGGGCGGCGGCGCCGGCGGGGGGAGAACTCCCCCTCAGCGGCTGAAATGGGCCTTGGCGTCGTACAGCGTTTCCGCATCGATCACGGCGATGCCGCGCTCGCGGGCGAACAGCTCGGCGTTGCGCCGCACCTTGCCGCGCACGAAGAAGGGAATCTTGTGCAGTTCCGCCTCGCCATCGGCGCTCCAACGGGGCTCCCCCTCTGAAGCCAGAACCTCAGCGGCGGCTGGAGCGGTGGCGGTGGCGTGGGGGGCTGCCTCCAGGATGGCGGTGGCCGTCGACCGGCCCGAGGGGAGCGAAGAGCCGACCGCCCCCACAGACACCGAATCAACCGCCGGGCTCCTCGAAGGGGCCCCATCCCCCAGATGGCTGCGGTGGCCGTCCACAAACTCGAAGTCGTGGCGGAACATGCCGATCAGGTGCTCCTCCAGACCCATCATCAGCGGGTGCACCCAGGTGTCGAAGATCACGTTCGCCCCCTCCCAGCCCATCTGGGGCGCGTAGCGCGCCGGCACGTCCTGTACGTGCAGGGGCGTGCTGATCACCGCGCAGGGCACCCCCAGCCGCTTGGCGCTGTGGCGCTCCATCTGGGTGCCGAGCACCAGCTCCGGCGCCGCCTCCGCCATCGCCTTCTCCACCACCAGGTAGTCGTCGCTGATCAGGGCTTCGAGGCCCAGCTCCTTGGCGGCGGCGCGCACCTCCCGCGCCAGCTCGCGGCTGTAGGTGCCCAGGCCCACCACGGCAAAGCCCAGCTCCCGGCTGGCGATGCGGGCGGCGGCCAGGGCGTGGGTGGCGTCGCCGAAGATGAACACCCGCTTGCCGGTGAGGTAGGTGGAATCCACCGAGCGGGAATACCAGGGCAGGCGCGAGGCCCGCTCCCCCTCCCCCAGCTCCGGCGCCGCCAAGCCCAGCAGAGCGCAGGTTTCCCGCAGGAAATCCTCTGTGGCCCCCACACCGATCGGCACCGTGCGCAGGGTGGCCATGCCGAAGCTGCGCTCCAGCCAGCTGCACACCGGCGCCGCCAGCTCCGGGTAGAGGCAAACATTGGCATCAGCGGTGGGGAGGCGCAGCAGATCCGCCGGATGGGCCCCCAGGGGCGCCACCACGGTCACCTCGATGCCGTGCTCGGCCAGCAGTTTCGTGACCTCGCGCACGTCATCGCGGCAGCGGAAGCCCAGCAGGCTGGGGCCGAGCAGGTTTACCCGCGGCCGGCGGCCCTCGGCGCGCCAGCGGGTGGGGTCGATCTTCGGGCTGCCCGGCGGCGGCACCTGCTCCTTGAGCAGGCCGCGCACCAGCTGGTAGAAGGTTTCGGCCGCCCCCCAATTCTCCTTCTTCGAGTAGGCGGGCAGCTCCAGGCTCACCATCGGGATGCCCCCCAGGTCCATGCCGGCCGCCAGGGCACCGGGCTGATCCTGAATCAACTCGGCGGTGCAGCTCTCCCCCACCAGCAGCGCCGCGGGCCGGAAGCGCTCCACCGCCTCCGCCACGGTGCGCTTCACCAGCTCGGCGGTGTCGCCCCCCAGATCGCGGGCCTGGAACGTGGTGTAGGTGACGGGCGGGCGCCGGCCGCGCCGCTCGATCATCGTGAACAGCAGATCGGCGTAGGTGTCCCCCTGGGGGGCGTGCAGCACGTAATGCACCCCCTCCATCGAGGTGGCGATGCGCATGGCGCCCACGTGGGGGGGGCCTTCGTAGGTCCAGAGGGTGAGTTCCATGGCGGCGGCGGGGCTCGTAGGGCGAGAGGGCGGGGCGCGGATCGGGGGCGCGGATCAGGCGAAGGAGAGGAGTTCGCGGCGGCGCAGGGAGCGGGCGAACAGCTCGGCCAGTTCGCCCGCCTGGTCGCAACCGTGGATCGGGCTGAACACCAGCTCGATCGACCACTTCGTGGCCAGCCCCTCCGCCTCCAGCGGATTGGCCAGGCCCAGGCCGCAGAGCACCAGATCGGGCTGGGCGGCCCGCACCCGATCCAGCTGGCGCTCCACATCTTGCCCCTCGCTCAGGGCGGTGCCGGGGGGGAGCAGGGCGATCTCCTCGGCCATCAGCTGGCGATCCAGGTAGGGGGTGCCCACCTCCACCAACTCCATGCCGCATTCCCGCTGCAGGAAGCGGGCCAGGGGGATCTCCATCTGGGAGTCGGGCAGCAGGAACAGGCGCTTGCCCGCCAGCCGCTCCCGGTGCGGCGCGATCGCCCGCTGGCCCCGCTCGATCAGGGGCGCCAGCAGCTCCGCCACCCGCTCCGGAGGGATCCCGAAGGACGCAGCGGCGGCCTCCATCCACAGCCGACTGCCCTCCACCCCGAAGGGATAGGGGGCGCGGATCAGCTCCGCGCCGCGCCGCTGCAGGGCCCGGGCGGTGCCGCTCAGAAAGGGCTGGGCCAGCAGCACGCGGGTGCCCGGGCCCACCGGCGGCAGTTCGGTGGAGCGGCGCGGCGGCAGGCTGCGCACCACCGGAATCCCCAGGCGCTGGAACAGGGAGACGAACCGGTCCTCCACCGCGTCCGCCAGGGTGCCCACCAGCAGCAGCTGGGGTTCCTCGCCGGCGGGCAGCAGGGGCAGCAGGGCCTGGAGGGCGTTGTCCTCCCCCTGGGTGAAGGTGGTTTCGATGCCACTGCCGGAGTAGTTGAGCACCCGCACCCGGCCGACCATCTGGGCGGAGAGGCGCTCGGCGGCGCGGGCCAGGTCGAGCTTGATCACCTCGCTCGGACAGGAGCCCACCAGGAACAGGGTGCGGATCTCCGGCCGGCGTTCCAGCAGATCCCGCACCAGCCGGTCGAGCTCGTCGTTGGCGTCCGCCAGCCCCGCCAGATCGCGCTCCCCCAGGATCGCGGTGCCGAAGCGGGGCTCGGCGAAGATCATCACGCCCGCGGCGCTCTGCACCAGATGGGCACAGGTGCGCGAGCCCACCACCAGGAAGAAGGCATCCGGCATGCGGCGGTGCAGCCACACGATCGAGGTGAGACCGCAGAACACCTCGCGCTGCCCGCTCTGCTTGAGCACCTGGGGCGTCGCGCCGCCGGAGTGGGCCGAGCCGACGGCCCCGGCGGGAGTGACAACCATGGGAGTTGCGGTGACGACTCCACAGGATTAGCCAGTCCGGCGCACCAGCGGGGGGATGTCGTCACAACTGTTGGGAGGGCGGCCCTTCAGCTGCGCCGCAGCCAGCCCGGCGCGCCCCCGAACCAGTCGCCCAGGTCTTCGCGGCCGGGCCGGGGCCGCTCGTCGGGTTCGGAGCTGCCGAGGTTGAGATCCGCCAACAGGCGATCGATCGGGTCGGTGGGGCTCTGCCCTTGCTGGCGCCGCCGCGCCTGGCGCAGCCAGCCCGCCACGGAGGGGTCGCGGTCGGCGAACTTCTGCAGGTAGATGCGTTCGCTCAGGCTCACCGGGGCATCGGCGGCGATGCGCTCCAGGATTCCCTGCAGGCGCAGGCGGGTCGCGGGGGTCAGCATGGGGGGATGGCGAGAGGTGATCGTCGTGATAGCGAGCCCTGATCGCAGAGCTGTGGCCAGGGCCACCAAACCGCCTTCCCTGTCAGGGGGTGGCGATGGAGGCAGGGGTAAGCTCGGCTTCCCTCCGGCACGAATCCCCCGCGCGACGTGACGGACCTCAGACCCTCCCGCTCCAATCGATTCCCGGGGGGCTTCGCCTCCTCCGACGACCGAGCCGTGAGCCGCCGCCGCCAGGGCCTGCGGATTGCCTCCGAGGGCGGTCGAGCGGAGATCACCGGCACCGTCGTCCAGCACGGCAGCGGGGCCCTCGGCGGCGATGGCGCCAGCTGCGTGATCACCACCGACAGCGAGAGCTCCCGGCTGCGCCAATCCAGCCACGTGCAGTCGATCGAGCTGCGCACCTACGTGTTCCTCGATTCCCTGCAGCCCCAGCTGGCCGCCTACATGGGCACCGTCTCCCAGGGCTTCCTGCCGATCCCCGGCGATGCCTGCCTCTGGTTGGAGGTGTCCCCGGGGATGGCCGTGCACCGGGTCACCGACATCGCGCTGAAGGCCAGCACCGTGCGGCTCGGTCAGATGGTGGTGGAGCGGGCCTTCGGCTCGATCGCGATGTACCACCGCGACCAGAGCAACGTGCTCCACTCCGGCGAGGTGGTGCTGGAGGCGATCGGCAGCAGCATCGAGAGGCGCAGCCGCTGCGAGGTGACCTGGACCGAGATCATCCGCGCCATCACCCCCGACCACGCGGTGCTGATCAACCGCCAAAACCGCCGCGGCTCGATGATCCAGTCCGGGATGAGCATGTTCATCCTGGAAACCGAGCCCGCCGGCTACGTGCTGATCGCCGCCAACGAGGCGGAGAAGTCGTCGAACATCACCGTGGTGGATGTGAAGGCGGTGGGGGCCTTCGGCCGGCTCACCCTGGCCGGCAGGGAGGGGGATGTGGAGGAGGCCGCCGCCGCGGCGATGGGGGCCGTGCAGCAGATCAACCGCTAGTCCAGCCCCAGGCAGCGGCGCAGGGAGGGGGCGATCCCCCGGGCCGCCTTGCCCCGGCTGCCCAGGCGGGCTCTCAGGTGCTCGCTCATGTGGGCGTAGCTGGTGCCCGCCTCCCGCACCCAGAAGATCGGGTCGTAGCCGGGACCTTGCCCCTCGGGGCTGCGCAGGATCTGGCCGCGGCAGACGCCGTGGGATTCGGCCACCGTGCGCCCCGAGGGATCGGCCAGGGCCATGGCACTCACGTAGCTGGCGCCCCGGTAGAGGGAGTCGTCGATCTCCCGGAGCAGCCGGTGGATGCGCTCCGCATCGGTGGGGGCATAGCGAGCCGAAAAGAGGCCCGGTCGACCGCCGAGGGCATCCACCTCGAGGCCGGAATCGTCGGCCAGGGCCCAGGTGCCGGTGGCCGCGGCGGCGGCTTCGGCCTTGAGCCGAGCATTTTCGGCGTAGGTGGCGCCCGTCTCCTCCACCGCCAGCTCGGGCGGTTGGGGCCGCACATCGATCTCCACCACTGCCAGCATCGCGCCGATCTCCGCCACCTTGTGGGGGTTGCCGCTGGCGATCACCAGGCGGACGGCGGGGGGGCGCAGGGGCCGGTTCGTCACGCGAGGGGCGGAAGGCGCCCCATTGTGCCTTGACGGTGGGGGGTGAGGCAGGATGGGTTGAACATTCCACCCCCGGAGCAAGCCCAGGGCCCTGCCTCGCGGGGAAATGTAAAGAAAACAACCGCTCTCCGCCCTGCGGAGCGGTCAACTTTGTGCGGGTCCTGACCTCCGCCCCGGCGCCCGCGCCTAAGTTGCGGGGTCATGGCCTTGTGAGGCGTTGTGCAGTCAGGCCTGATCCTCCAGAACCTCCTCTCGGCGCCGGTTCTGTTTTTCTTCCTCGGCATCCTGGCGGTGCTGGTGCGCTCCGATCTGGAGATACCCTCCCCCCTGCCGAAGCTCTTCTCCCTCTATCTGCTCCTGGCGATCGGCTTCAAGGGGGGCGTGGAGCTGGCCCACAGCGGCCTCACCGCCCTGGTGCTGCTCACGATTGGAGCCGCCGTGGGGATGTCGCTGCTGGTGCCCCTCACCAGCTTCGTGATCCTGCGCGCCCGCCTCGACGTGCCCAACGCCGCGGCGGTGGCGGCCTCCTACGGCTCGATCAGCGCGGTGACCTTCATCACGGCGGAGAGCTTCCTCAACATCCTCCAGATCCATTTCGACGGCTTCATGGTGGCGGCCCTGGCCCTGATGGAGTCGCCCGCAATTGTGGTGGGGGTGGTGCTGGCCAAGCTGGCCGGCCGGCAGGCGCGGCCGGCGGAAACGCTGCAATGGCGCGAGGTGTTGCGGGAGGCCTTCCTCAACGGCTCGGTGTTCCTGCTGATCGGCAGCCTGGTGATCGGCTACGTGGTAGCGGCCTTCAGCCCCACCAGCCTGGTGAAGATGGAGCCCTTCACGGAGAAGCTCTTCTACGGCGTCCTCTGTTTCTTCCTGCTGGACATGGGGCTGGTGGCCGCCCAGCGGCTGCAGGATCTGCGCAGGGCCGGGGCCTTTCTGGTGGGT
Organism: Cyanobium sp.; assembly: GCA_044376165.1. Taxonomy (GTDB): domain Bacteria; phylum Cyanobacteriota; class Cyanobacteriia; order PCC-6307; family Cyanobiaceae; genus Cyanobium. Next base: position 8,186 of record JBIPMZ010000022.1, on the reverse strand, counting down.
TTCGCGGTGCTGGCCCCGCTGGCGCACGCGCTGCTGGGCCTTCTGATCGCCAAGCTGCTCGGCCTGAGCGTGGGCGACGCGCTGCTCTTCATGGTGCTCTGCGCCAGCGCCTCCTACATCGCCGTGCCCGCAGCGATGCGCATGACCGTTCCTCAGGCCAATCCCAGCCTCTACATCTCCAGCGCCCTGGGGCTCACCTTTCCCTTCAATGTGGTGGTGGGGATCCCCCTGTACCTCGCCATTGCCCAGCGTTTCCTGCCCGTTGCCTGAACCGAACCCATGAAACGCATCGATCTCTTCATCGCGGATCGCGAAGTGGCGCGCGTCTGCAAGGCGATCCGCCTTTCCGGAGCCCCTGGATATTCGGTGATGCGCCACGTCACCGGCCTGGGGGTGGGGGGAGAGATCTCGGAGGCCATGGACTTCAGCGGCCTGGGCGCCAACGCCCACGTGATCGTGTTTTGCACGCCGGAGCAGGCGGAGGCGGTGCGCAGCGCCGTGAAACCCGTGCTGGAGCTCTACGGCGGCGTGGGCTTTCAAGCGGACGCGGAACCCTTCTGAGGGGGCCGAAGCGCCCGCCACCCCAGCGATCCTTACGTTTTGTTTTGCATTGATAAGCCTCCTTTATCCATCAAGCGGCAAAGCTTGATGGCGCTGAACCCCCGGATGGCTTGACGGGGGGTCCGGCGCGGGAGGAGGGTGGCGACGAACATTCCACCCCCCTCCTCCAGGAGCAGGTAATGGCAAACGAAACCATGGGCATCGCCCTCGGCATGATCGAGACCCGCGGGCTGGTCCCTGCGATCGAAGCGGCTGACGCCATGACAAAGGCCGCCGAAGTCCGCCTGATCGGCCGGGAGTTCGTCGGTGGCGGGTATGTCACGGTGCTGGTGCGCGGGGAAACCGGCGCGGTGAACGCCGCCGTGCGTGCCGGCGCCGACGCCTGCGAGCGCGTGGGCGACGGCCTGGTGGCAGCCCACATCATCGCCCGCCCGCACCGTGAGGTCGAGCCGGCGCTCAACAGCAACTTCGGGGGCCTGAAGGACTGAGGTGCGACGGCGCTGACGCACCCGCACCCTGAACCTTTCCCACGACCCACCCGAGAACTCCCATGAGCAAGAAGTACGACGCCGGGGTCAAGGAGTACCGCGACACCTACTGGACTCCTGATTACGTCCCCCTCGACACCGACCTGCTGGCCTGTTTCAAGTGCACCGGCCAGGAGGGCGTGCCCAAGGAGGAGGTGGCTGCCGCTGTAGCCGCTGAATCCTCCACCGGCACCTGGTCCACCGTGTGGTCCGAGCTCCTCACCGATCTCGACTTCTACAAGGGCCGCGCCTACCGCATCGAAGACGTACCGGGCGACAAGGAGTCGTTCTACGCCTTCATCGCCTACCCCCTCGATCTCTTCGAGGAAGGCTCGATCACCAACGTGCTCACCTCCCTGGTGGGCAACGTGTTCGGCTTCAAGGCGCTGCGCCACCTTCGCCTGGAAGACATCCGCTTCCCGATGGCGTTCATCAAGACCTGCATGGGTCCTCCGAACGGCATCGTCGTCGAGCGCGACCGGATGAACAAGTACGGCCGTCCCCTGCTGGGCTGCACCATCAAGCCGAAGCTCGGCCTGAGCGGCAAAAACTACGGCCGCGTGGTGTACGAGTGCCTGCGCGGCGGTCTCGACTTCACCAAGGACGACGAAAACATCAACTCCCAGCCCTTCCAGCGCTGGCAGAACCGTTTCGAATTCGTCGCCGAGGCTGTGCGCTCCGCCCAGGAGGAGACCGGCGAGAAGAAGGGGCATTACCTCAACTGCACCGCCGCCACCCCTGAGGAGATGTACGAGCGGGCCGAGTTCGCCAAGGAGCTGGGCCAGCCGATCATCATGCACGACTACATCACCGGTGGCTTCACCGCCAACACCGGTCTGGCGAAGTGGTGCCGCAAGAACGGCATGCTCCTGCATATCCACCGCGCCATGCACGCGGTGATCGACCGCCACCCCAAGCACGGCATCCACTTCCGGGTGCTGGCCAAGTGCCTGCGCCTCTCCGGCGGCGACCAGCTGCACACCGGCACCGTGGTGGGCAAGCTGGAGGGTGACCGGCAGTCCACCCTGGGCTACATCGACCAGCTGCGCGAGTCGTTCGTTCCCGAAGACCGCAGCCGCGGCAACTTCTTCGACCAGGATTGGGGCTCGATGGGCGGCGTGTTCGCCGTCGCCTCCGGCGGTATCCACGTCTGGCACATGCCCGCCCTGGTGGCCATCTTCGGCGACGATTCGGTGCTCCAGTTCGGCGGTGGCACCCACGGTCACCCTTGGGGTTCGGCAGCGGGTGCGGCCGCCAACCGGGTGGCGCTTGAAGCCTGTGTCAAGGCTCGCAACGCCGGTCGTGAGATCGAGAAGGAAGGCCGCGACATCCTTACCGAAGCGGCCAAGCACAGCCCCGAGCTGGCGATCGCCCTGGAAACCTGGAAGGAGATCAAGTTCGAATTCGACACCGTCGACAAGCTCGACGTTCAGTGATCCCGCTGCGGTGAACCCCCTGGGGGAGCCACTCCTCCCGGGGGCCATTACCGCCCCGATCCCTTCGGTACAGACCGCTTTTCCCGGGTCGCCTCCCGCGACCCGCATCCCCTGGACGTCGGCTGCAGGGCTTACGTCTTTCCCCCCTTTCCCCAAGGATCCCCATGCCCTTCAAGAGCACCGTGGGTGACTACCAGACAGTCGCCACCCTGGAGACGTTCGGCTTCCTCCCGCCGATGACCCAGGACGAGATCTACGACCAAATCGCCTACATCATCGCCCAGGGTTGGAGCCCGCTCGTTGAGCACATCCACCCCAGCCGTTCCATGGCCACCTACTGGTCTTACTGGAAACTTCCCTTCTTCGGTGAGAAGGATTTGGGCGTGATCGTCAGCGAACTCGAGGCCTGCCACCGGGCCTATCCCGACCATCACGTTCGTCTGGTCGGCTACGACGCCTACACCCAGAGCCAGGGTGCCTGCTTTGTGGTGTTCGAGGGCCGCTGAGCCGCGGTCCCGTTTCCGGTTCCGGCCGTAGGCCGGAACCGTCTCCCCTCCAGCCTGATCCGGCGCGCCCCTGGGCTTGCGCCGTGCCGCCATCGCGCTCACCGCGCCCCTGCACGGGGTGCTGACGGGCATGGCAGGGCTGACTCTTTTCGTCACCTCCTTACATCCGGGCGGATATGGCCAGCACATCCAGTCGTGAAGCAGCCCTGGAGCGCCGCAAGGCCCTCACCAACGGCGGCAAGAAATCCGCAGGGCGCTTCGCCTCGGCTCCCGGTCGCATCCGCACCGCAGCGGACGCCCGCCCCAGCCGCACCGCCGTCCCCCCGGCCCCGACGGCTGCCGCTCCCGCGCCCGTCCAGGCGCCGCCCTCCTTCAGCTCGAGGTCGGGCCAAGCCCCCCGGCGCCAGCGCGAACCCCAGCTCAGCGCCCCCGCCAGCGGCCCGGTGAACCGCTCCGTGCGCCCCGTTCCCAATCCCAGTCGCGAGCTGGTGTTGGCCCGGCGTGAGGCCCTCTCCCGGCGCGGCAAGCGCGCCGACACCTCCCGAGATCGCACCCGTCAGCATCCCCCCCGCCCCGCGGCTCCGGCACCGGCTGTGGTGGCCGCGGCGAGCCCGCCACCCGGTGCCCCCCGGCGCGAGCCCCTGCCCTCCCTGGGCGCCTCCCTCGCCGCCCGCGGCAGCAGCGGCGGGTCCAACGGTCGCAGCAGCACCCCCAAGCGCACCGCCCAGCACAACCCCAGCCGCGCCCTGGTGCTGGCCCGCCGCGAGGCCCTCTCCAAACGCGGCAAGTCCGCCAACCTGCCCAAAACCTCCATCGCCGCCAGCGTGGCCCGCCAGGGGAACCCCGAGATGACCAGCCGCGAACTCTCCCAGAAGGTGCGGGAGCTCAAGAGCAAGGTTGGCTCCGCCGGCGGCAGCCGCAACGGCAGCGGCAACCGTCCCACCGGTCCCAACCGCCACGGGGCCCGTCAGGCCGCGGCGGCGGACGCCTCCTGGAAGGTGGGCGCCAGCGAGACCAGTCGGGGCCAGGTGGTGACCGGCACCCAGGCCAACCGCTCCCCCAAGACCACCGGCAACGAAGCCGCCACCTGCCGGGTGATCACCGGCACCGAATATCTCGGCGCCGAAGTGTTCGAAACCTTCTGCCAGAGCGCGCCGCTCACCCGTCAGCCGGCCAAGGTGCGCGTCACCGACACCTCCCACGGCAACCGGGTGACCGGCAATGAGGTGGGCCGCTCGGAGAAGGTCACCGGCGACGAACCCGGCACCTGCAAGCTCGTCACCGGCACCGAGTACGTCTCCGCCAACCAGTCCGCCGCCTGGTGCGGTGGCGTCACCCCCAGCCCGCGCAAGGTGGGTCAGGCCCAAACCCATGGAGGTCTGCGGGTCTCCGGTGTGATGGTGGGCCGCTCGGAGAAAGTTACCGGTGACGAACCCGGTTCGGGCCGCCAGCTCACCGGCGATCAATACGTGACGGAGGCCCAGGAGGTCCCCGGCCGAGCCCCCGCGAAGGTGGCCACCCTGCACACCCTGCGCGGCACGGGCATCACCGGCACCCATGTGGGCCGCAGCGAGCATGTCACCGGCGACGAGCCCGGCAGTTGTCGCCTCGTGACGGGGGACGAATACATCGGCACCCAGCAGTACGAGCGCTTTTGTGGCAGCCGTCCGGCGCCGGAGCCGGCCAAGGTGGGATTCAGCACCACCAACCGAGCCCAGGTGGTGAGCGGTACGCGCACCGGCCGCTCGAGCAAGGTCACCGGGGATGAGCCGGGCACGTGCAAGGCGGTCACCGGCACCCCCTACGCCGGCCTGGAGGAGGCGGGCAGCTGGTGTCCCACCCCGGCGGTGGAGCAGATCCGCGCCCGCACGCCGATGCGCATGGGCACGGTGATGAGCGGCATCCAGCCCGGCATCGGCGGCGTGATGACCGGCGCGGAGCGAGGCGCCTGCGAGGACATCACCGGCACCCCCTACGTGGGTCCGGATCAGCACGCGGCCACCTGCGGCGTCGCCCCCGCCGGATCTGCCGCCGACTTCCCACGCCCCCTGGAGGAGGCGCCGTGGCAGCGCTTCTCTGTGCAGTCCCCCGCCCAGGCGGCCCTCGCCGCCCGCCAGCACGGCGGCGGGGTCACCGGCACCCGCTACGAGGACAGCCGCAGGATTACCGGCCCTTTTGACCTGGCCGGTGGCAAGGTCACCGGCACCGAAGAGTTTCGCTTCGATTATCGCGGCCCCCAGCGCGCCCGTGGCCCGATCCTCCCGGCCCGCGGTCCGATCGCCCCGGCTCCTGTGCCCGTCGATGCGGACGGTCGGCCCCCCTCTCGCGTCACCGGCGAGGGCAATGCCTCGGGCCAGAAGATCACCGGCGATGACTGGGATCGGGGCAAGCGGGTGACCGGCACGGAGGGGGCTTCGGCCCGGCGCCGCAACCCCAGCCGGCCCGGCCCGATGACCGCCATGCCCGCCGCTTCGCCCAAGCGCAACGAGCAGGTGCCCGAACCCGTGAGCCGCATCACCGGATCCAGCGGCAACACCTCCGCCGGGTCGCTGATCACCCTCTCCGGCGGAGCCCGGGCCTGATCCGCCGATGCCCCGTCGCCCCTCCCTGCCCAGTCGCTCCCTGGCCCCCACGGCGCCACGCCGCCGCCCCGGGGGCGGGGGAATCCAAGAGCCCGACCCGATCGAGCCGGTTGCGGAACCGCGCCGCCGCCGTCGACCCGCGCCCACCGCGCCTTCCACCCCCCGGCCCACCGGCCGGATGCGGCCCCGGCCGGAGGTTGCCCGTCCGGAATCTCTCCGACCCGAAACGCGCGGGCCGGCAGACCTTGCGCGTGCGGGCGATCCGATCTCGGCCCTGCGGGCGAGCGCCGCAGCCGGCGCCTCCCATCCCCTCACCGATGCGGCGACCAACCAGGCCCTCCGCGCCTACGACGACCAGGTGAAGGGAAGTTTCGATCGGATCGTGCCGGTGTTGCGCCGCCTGTCGGCCCTCCAGCACGAGGAGGACTTCATTCCCCGTGCCCAGCGGCTGGCCGAGGCGGAACTGGGCACCACGCTGCCGCTGCCGATCCTGGAGGCAGCTTGGGTCACCCAGCTCGACATGCGCACCCTCTTCGCCTGGTGCGTGTTCCAGGCCTATGAGCAAACCAGCGCCCGCTTCTTCCAGGACGACCCGCTGGCGGGAGGCCCCGGCAGTGCGAAGGCGCGGGAGTTTGAGGCCTTCCTGCTCGATTGCGGCTTTCACCTGCTGGACATCACCCCCTGCGCCGACGGCCGGTTGGCCCATGCCATCGCCTACGCCCTGCGCCTGCCGTTCAGCTCGGTGCGCCGTCGTCCCCACGCCGGTGCCCTGTTCGATGTGGAGAACACGGTGAATCGTTGGGTAAAGACAGAACACCGCCGCTATCGCGAGGGCGTTCCCAACCCCGCCCACGCCGACACCCGCTATCTGAAGGTGGTGCTCTATCACTTCAGCTCCCTGGATCCAGCGCACGAGGGCTGCGCGGCCCACGGCAGCGACGACGCGCTCGCCGCCCGCTGCGGCCATCAACGCCTGGGCGATTTCCAGACGGCGGTGGAGAACAGCTTTTGCTGTGGCGCCTCCGTCGACCTCTTGTTGCTCGGAATCGACACCGACACCGACTCCCTTCGCGTTCACGTGCCCGGTCTGGATGGCAGCATCCATCTCGATCGCTGGCTCGATGCGCAGGATGCCTACGAGGCCACCCGAGGGCTGGGCGTGGCGGAGGGCCGCGCCCGCCTCCAGGCGATGGTGGAGCAGGCGGCCGCCGCCAGCCCCGATCCGGGCATGGTGCGGCTGATCGCCCGGCTGGTGGAGCACAACATCTCCCAGATCGATTACGTCCGCCAGCTGCACGGCGGCCACTACGCCGATGCCGGCCATGCGGAGCGGTTCATCGGCGTGGGCATCGGCTTCAAGGAGATCCACCTGCGCAACCTCACCTACTTCGCCTACATGGACACGGTGGAGGAGGGCGCCCCCGACCTGGACGTGGGGGTGAAAATCTTTCGGGGTTTGAATGTTTCGCGCGGCCTGCCGGTGCCGGTGGTGGTGCGCTTCGATTACAACGGGGCGGTGCCGGGCGCGCGGGCGCGGGCGATCCGCAACGGCGAGCGGGTGGTGACAGCCCTCAAGAGTCGCTACGAGGAGCTGCTGCGCCAGGGGCTTTTGCACGTGCTGCTCACGGTGCGGGAGACGGGTCGCCACACCCCGGCCGAGACCATCGCCTCCACCATCGCGTTTGAATCCGGAGGGGTCCACTGAAATGATCATCTGCAAAGTGGTGAAGCCCCTCGTTTCCACCAATCGCATCCCCGACTTCGAGCACAAACACCTGCAGGTGGTGCTCGATGGCAGCACCCAGAAGGTGGCGGTCGACGCCGTGGGGAGCAAGCCGGGGGATTGGGTGATCTGCGTGGGAAGCTCCGCGGCACGGGAGGCGGCGGGCAGCAAGTCGTATCCCAGCGATCTGACGATCGTGGGCATCATCGACCATTGGGATCCGGACGCCGGCAAGGCCGCTTCGGTCAGCAGCTCGGGCAGCGGAGGCAAGTGATGGAAATTCAACAGGTCACCGGATCCCTGGTCTGCACCCACCGGATCTCCGGTCTCGAGCACTGGAACCTGCGCATCTTGCGCAATCCGAAGGGGAAGCTGGCGGTGGCGATCGATCCGGTGGGCGCCTCTCCGGGCAACTGGGTGTTCACCGCCAGCGGCTCCGCCGCCCGCTTTGCCTGCGGCAACCCCGAGGTGCACACCGATCTGACGATCGGCGGAATCATCGACTTCTGGGAGCCCGACGGCTAATGCCCGATTAGCCCCCGGTTGCCCCCGGCTCCGAACCCCGACGGCGGACTTTCCCCCGTTCCCTCCGGGCCCTCCCCTCGTCGCTTCCCCAAGATCCCCTCCCCCGCCATGGCCAGCTCCACGCCCCGCCGCACCCGCCGCAAGGCCAGCGCGGCCGGTGGAGCGGCCCCGGCCGCCAGCTCCTCCCCGGTCACGCCGGCCCCTTCCCCGATGACCTCCTCCAGCCCCTCCACGCCCCCCGCCACCCCCGGGTCCGGCCCCGCCCCGGCGGCTCCCTCCCCCTCGGTGTCGTCGCCGGAGGCCGCCAGCCCCCCCCCCAGCAAGCC
>JBIPMZ010000062.1:0-10413 GCA_044376165.1 Cyanobium sp. | reverse complement strand
CTTAGGGCAAGCCAGTGGTAAACGGACATCACAAAACGGGGTTATGTGCGATGACTGGCCTGCATCCCAAGAACAAATTTGGTGAGACTCAAACCGATAGCGCAGCCGGCAACCAGAGTAAAAAATCCCTTGCTTCTCCACCCGTTCTGGGGGTCTTCCGGCATTTGGGGTGCGGAGAGGAGAGCCATGAACTTTTGCTGGCGCTTGCTCTCCACCCGAGCTTTTTCCACAGAGGTGAGTGCCAATTTATACGTATCCGTGGCAAAGGTTACGTCAGACTCTAACTTCACTACATCAGCGGCTTTGCGATTAAGGTTGCGTCCACTGCTGGAAATGAGAGAGCGACGCTCTTGGGCAATCTGCTGCTCCAGCTCGCGCGCCTCATCGGCAATGGCGAGAACTTCTGGCTCGCGCGGATCTTTGTACTTACGCCGCAAAGTAGCCAATTCAACTTTTCTGTCAACCAAGCGCTCCTGAAGCTTGCTGATAGTGACGCTGGCCAGTTCTGCCTCGCCCTTGGGATCGATCACAACTGCATTCGCATTCTGATAAGTGATCAGACGATTCTTGGCCTGCTCGAGGTTGGTGCGTGCCCGCTGAAGTTCAGCTTCGGCAAACCGGAGTTGCTTGAGGCTGATATCCTGATTGAGCCGGTTCACAAACTGCTCGCTCTTGGCGAGCATGAAGCGGTTGAGATCATAAGAAGCCTTGGGATTCAATCCCACGGTACGCAAAACAATCGCCCCCGAGATCTCATCCAGACTGACCGCAACTTGCCTCTGGAAAAAGCTTAAGCGCTTCTCTGGACTCTGCCCAGGCGTTATGCCAGCAAAGGGGTCCCGGGAACTGCGTGCATAGGCGACATCGAGATTATAGGTACGGCTAAGATCATTAAGAACCTGTGGCGATTGTAGGTAGGTCTTCAGGAAACGGGCGTCTTCAAGAGAGAGCTGATTGGAGCGTCCGAGCAGGGAACCGAGGCTTGCTCCATCGCTGTTCGTCGCATCTTCAGCCTTGCGTATCACAAAATCGGAACGTGTAACATAACGATCCCGTGCCACTCCATAAAAGTAAATAGCCCCAGCCGCAATAGGAACCAGCAAGACCTGAACCAACGAGAAACCCTGTAGCGGATTGACGCGCCGGCGGGGCGGTTTGATGGGCACCACCTTGCCATCAGTGAAGATGGCGTCGTCCGAGATCTTTTCCTCTGGTGTATTGCGAACCAAGAAGCGCTTGAGCGGGTTGGCGTTGTCGAGGTCGTACATGCCGATCAGAAGGTGGTGTGTGCGTGGACACAGGATGGTGAACTCAAATCGCTGGATGGTCGGAGACCTCCTCCCCCAGAGGCTGCTGGCTCCCGGCGAGGAGACGTTCGGTATGAATCGCCACCGCCTGATCCAGATTCCCAAACTCCTCAATCTTGCCATGCTCGAGGAGGAGGGCGCGATCGCAGTGAACTTTAAGTCCCCAAAGATCGTGGTCTACCATCAGAAAATCGGCAACTTTTTTTCGCTCCAGCAAGAGTCTCTTGCTCTTCTCTCGGAAGCGCTGATCGCCAGCGGCTGTAATTTCATCGATCAGATAAACATCAAAGTCAAACGCCATCGAAAGGCCAAAGGTAACTCTGGATCGCATGCCACTGGAGTAGGTTTTGAAGGGGCGGTCAAAATACATTCCCAATTCAGCAAACTCTTCCACATAACGGACTTTCTCAGGGATATCCGCTTTGCTCGCGTAGATGCGGCTGACGAAGGTAACGTTCTCGCGGCCGGTGAGACTTCCCTGGAAGCCTCCCGCCAACCCGACGGGCCAAGAGATGGAAAGATCGCTCTCGATCGTGCCACTGTCGGGGAGATCGATCCCGCCCAACAGGCGCAACAGGGTGCTTTTGCCAGCTCCGTTGGCACCAAGAATAGCAACGGATTCCCCAGTCTCAATGGTGAAGTTGAGGTCTTTAAATACGGTCACCCTGTTGCCCTGGTAGGTGAAGCTTTTGGTGAGGTTGCGAACGCGAATCATTAGAGGGTAAGCAGACGACGCTCATTATTAGAATAAATCCAAAGAGCGATTGTCAGTTGAACGACGGCCCAGGCTGCCGCGTACCCAAGGTTGGCATCCGGGGTAAAATAATCATCACTGAGGGAGCGGCGATTCAATTCGATACAATGCATTAACGGATTCCAGACAAAGAAAGGTCTTGTCCAGGCAGGCAATATCCAGTAACGGAAAGGCACTCCGGAAAGAAACCAGAGAATACGGGGTATCCAGATGGCCACTTGGGAAAAACCGGGCACAACATGACTGGCAACCATGAAAATCAGCCCGGTAGACAATCCCAAAGCAGCCGCCAAAAGTATAGAGGAAATGAATAGGCCAAAATCAGCCATCACCACCTGATCAAGGAAAGACCAGGTGCCGACAAGAATCACAAGAAGACAAGAAAAATACAGGCATGTCTCGCAGATGGTACGGGCTATAACCGTATCAATTGGCTTGACAGGTCGATAGAAAAGAAGGGCTTCGTTCGCCTCCATCGCGTGGATGCTGCGATTAGATATATGGCTAAAGATACTAAATACAATGATCCCCGAGCTCAGGAAAAGAACAATGTTCAGGCTGCCGCCACGGTTCAGATTGATCGCGCTCAGAAAGGCGAGCCAGATGGCCAGCAACCCCAGGGGTTGCAACAGCACCCCTAAAAATCCACCCTTCACTTCGCTCACGCGGGTGCGCAGCTCGCGATAGACCAAGGCGTCGACAACCCGCCATTGGATCTCCCAGCCACTCAGATTCTGGATGCCGTCGCGACGACCAGAGGAGCCGGCAGAACGCCTGTGTGGAGCCGTCGGGGGAGGCACTGCATCCGGGAAAGGCGCCCCACATTACCCTGAGACTGCCGTGTCCAAAAGCCAGCGGCGAAGGTCATCGCGCAAGCCCGCCTGAACACGGCGCTCGATCCGATCCACCACCTGCTCCAGCCCACGGCCCGTCAAGCTTCGACCCCAGCCAGGCAGGGAGCTGGAGAGGCGCAGGCTCACCTCCAGCTCCCCCTCCAGGCCTTGCGGGCCCGGTCGCAGGTGGGCCCGCAACGCGAAGGCAAGGGCCCGCGCCCAAGGTCCCAAACCGAGGATTTGACAGCTTTCGCTGACAATCTCCAGGACGGGATCCCGCCAAGAGGCGCGGAGCTGAAGGCTGGGATGGATCTCCATCCCCAGCAGCCGCAACGGCCGGGAGCGGTACAGGTAGCGGCCGGGTTGCAACGGCTCCACCCGGTCGCGGGCCAGTAAGGAGAGCACGGGACGATCCCGCAGGGACAGGTAGGTGGCCAGACGCTGCGGGGTGGCCGCGGATTCCGGAACCAGCAAGGCGATCCGACGCGAACGGACCACCGCAACGGCGTCAAGGGGGGAGGGGGCCTGGCCGGGGCTGGCTGTCATTCCCATCGCCGAGGACACTGGGGAGATCGCAACACGGAATCGGGCGACATGGCGATCGGGACGGACCAGCTCGCCAGCCTCCCCCCCCCCTTTGCCCTTCCGCCCACCCATCCTCTGCTGCGGGGCCAACCCCTTCTGGGCGTCCCCCGAGCGGGGATGGCCCGTATCCCGACCCTGGAAGCCCTGTTGCAACCCGCACGCCTGCAGAAAGGGGCGCGCGCCTGCCGCCGGGCACCCCTCGCTGCCGTACTCGGCTGGGGCAACAAACCCTCCGCCCAGCGGGCCGCTCGGCTGGCGGAGCGCCGCGGCCTCCCCCTATGGCGCTGCGAGGACGGATTCGTTCGCTCCCTTGGACTCGGCACCGATGCCCCCCCCCTCTCCCTGGTGCTCGATGACCGGGGCATCTACTACGACGCCCGCGGGCCCAGTCGGCTCGAAAGGCTGATCTCCGAGCCGCTCGAGGCTGCCGCCCGCGCCCGGGCCGCCGCGCTGGGCCAGCTGTGGCGTCGCGAGCGCCTGAGCAAATACATGGGCGGTCGGGAATCGGCCCCGCTGGAGGAGCCCTACGTTCTCGTGGTCGATCAGACCGCCGGAGACCTTTCCATCCGCGGCGGTCTGGCCGACGCCTCCCGCTTCCGCCTGATGCTCCAGGCCGCCCTGGCCAATCATCCGCAGCAGAAAGTGGTGGTGAAGCTGCACCCGGAGGTGGTGCGGGGCCGCCGCCGGGGCCACTTCGACCCGGCGGCCTGGAGCGATCCCCGGCTGGTGCTCTGCGCTGACGGTGGGCACCCGGCCGCCTTGCTGGAGCGGGCCGAAGCGGTGTACGTCGTGACCTCCCAGCTGGGGTTTGAGGCCTTGCTGTGGGGGCGACCGGTGCACTGTTTCGGCATGCCCTTCTACGCCGGTTGGGGGCTGACCCTCGACTGGCTCCCTCCGCCGGAGCGCCGTCGCGGCGGCGGCGACCTCCTGCAGCTGATCCACGCCGCCCTGATCCGCTATCCCACCTACCTCGACCCGAACCGCGGGGAACCCTGCTCTCCGGAGCGGCTGATGGGGGTGCTGGGATTGCAGCAACGCCGCCGGCGCGAACTGCCGGAGCGAATCGAGGCCTTTGGATTCAAGCCGTGGAAGCAGCCGATCCTGCGGCGCTTCCTCGCGGGCAGCCAGGTTCGCTTTCGCCGCCGCCGCGCCCAGCCGAGCCGCTGGGCGCAGGCCAGCGCCATCTGGGGCTGCAATCCGGGAGCGGCCGTAACCCGCCGCCAACACCGGCCGGAGCCCCCTGCCCTGCTGCGCCTTGAAGACGGCTTTCTGCGCTCCGTCGGACTGGGGGCCAACCTCGTCGCACCGGTCTCCTGGGTGGTGGACCAGCGAGGCCTCTACTACGACGCCGGTGCCCCCTCCGACCTGGAGGTCCTGCTGGCGGGCCACGACTTCACGGAGGCGGAGCGCCAGCGCGGCGCCGCCCTGCGCAGGCGGTTGGTGCAGGCCGCCATCACCAAGTACAACCTGGCGGCTCCGACCTGGCAGCGCCCCACCTGGGCCGCGCGGGTGGTGCTGGTGCCGGGCCAGGTGGAGAGCGACGCCTCGATTCGCTATGGCGCCGGGGAGTTGCGCACCAACCGAGCGCTGCTGGAGGCGGTGCGGGCCGCCGAGCCGGACGCCTGGTTGGTGTACAAACCCCATCCGGATCTCGTGGCGGGCCTGCGCGGGGGGCGGGGGGAGGCCTTCGATTCCGGCGGCCTTTGCGATGAGGTTGTGGTGCAGGCGGCGCTGGACCCGCTCTATGCCGCTGTCGATGCCGTGCATGTGCTCACCTCCCTGGCCGGATTCGAGGCGCTGCTGCGCGGGGCGGAGGTGCATACCTGGGGATTGCCCTTCTACGCCGGCTGGGGTCTCAGCCGCGACCGCCTCGCCAGCCCCAGGCGAGGACGGCGCCTGGAGCTCGACGAACTGGTCTGGGGCGCTTTGATCGCCTATCCGCGCTACGTGAGCCGGCGCAGCGGCTACTTCATCGAAGTGGAGGAGGCCCTTGCGGAACTGGAGAGCTGGCGAGACGAGCCCGCAGACACCCTGCGCCTGTGGCAGCGCCTGTTTCGGCACTGGGGGCAGATCCCAGCACGGTTTCGCCGGATCGGTGCGCCGGACGGGTTCAGGGTTAAGCGGCGGTAGGATGCCTATATTGCCTGGCACGGGATTGTCGCCAACGGTCACCATCGAGGGTCCCGTTCTGTTGCTGATGGGCCCCCTCGGCAGCTTCTTTGCCCGTCTGGCCGCCCATCTTGAGAAACGCGGCGTACCGGTGTGGAAGGTTTCATTTCCCCTCCACGAATTTGGTTTTCCTGCACACCAGCGGCTCCCCTACAAGGGCCCCATGGGAGATTTTCGATCTTTCCTGCTCCATGAGATCAACATCAAGCGAATTCGCCATCTATTTATGTATGGAGACTTCATCGACCCCCATCGAATCGCCATCGATCTAGTCCGCGAATTCAATACCAAATGCGCCGAGCGCAACCAACTCGATGCCTGGGTATTTGAGCTGGGTTACCTACGGCCCAATTTCGTTACCTTGGAGAAGGAGCGCGTCAACGCTCGCTCCGCCCTAAACCAGCCTACAGAGTTCTACCGATCCCTTCCAGAGCCAGCGGAGCTCCCCAGGATTCAACAGGAGACGGGCAACCGTTGGCGCAAGTGGTGGAAGGCTCCCACGTTCATCCAACATGCCTGCACCGACTACCCGATCATCGCCGGACCTCACAAGCTGCAGCCCCGCCCCTCCTACCTACTGGCACAACTCCGTGGTCTGGCGCGCAAGCACCTCTACCAAATCACGGAGCGCCGGATTCTGAATCGCCTCCGCCAAGGGCAGCCCTTCATCCTGGTCCCCCTGCAGGTTGCCAGCGATTCTCAAATCAACCTCGGCTCCCATTACCGGGGTATGGAGCCCTTCATCGAAGAGTTGATCGCCTCCTTTGCCGCCCATGGACGCCCGGAGGATCTGCTGGCCTTCAAACACCATCCCCGCGACCGTGGCTACAACCACTACGGCCGCTTTATCGCCCACACGGCCCGATCCCACGGCATCGGCAACCGGGTTCTCTACTTTCACGACGGCCCCCTGGGCCCCCTCCTCAAGGGGGCTCGGGCGGTGGTGACGATCAACAGCACTGTCGGCCTTCAAGCCCTATACCACGCAAGACCCACCAAGGCCCTCGGCCGCACCTTCTACAACCTGCCCTGCCTTACGGATCAGCAGCCGCTCGAAGCCTTCTGGCGGGCGCCGCAAGGCTCTGATCGCTCCCTGTTTCGCCGCTTCTACCACCACCTGCTCCAAACCACCCAGATCAACGGAAACTTCGACGGCCCTTTCCCCTTTTCCGACACCTTCCGCATCGCCCCAACGCTGGCCCTCCACGCCCCTGGACCCAGCCCGTCCCCCCGAGAGGTGGTGGGACGGCTGCTGACGTTGACGGGCGGCATGGCGCTCTATCACCTTCAGCTGCTGGCGATCGCCCTGGGGGCCCGCGCCATCGCCCGCCGCCTGCTCGAGCGCGCCTCCCGTTTGGTGCTGGCCGGGCTGGGGGTGCGGGTGCGGATGGAGGGGAACCCCCTTCAGTCCGGACGGCCGCAGATCCATATCGCCAACCACGGCCATCCCCTCGACGTGCTGTTGGTGCAGGGCTACTTCTGCGAATGCAGCCTGACGACCGCCGCCCGCCACCTCCGCTTCCTCCTGCCGCTGTTCCGCCTCAGCGCCTCCAACTACGGGCACACCCATCTCAACCACCTCTGTCCCTCCTCCCGGTTGGAGGGACTGCGCCGGCTCCGTCGGCTCCTGGAGCAGCGGGGCAAGCTCTTTCTTTTCCCCAGCGGGTCTCTGGTGACCCCCATCAGCGAACGGGTTTCCGGCAGCCTCCACCACCTGGCCTGCGCCAGCAACGCCCTGATCGTGCCCTGGATCAGCGAGTACTTCGGTTTTCCTCCCTCCGAGCGGCAGCTGCTCTATCGCCCCTTTGCCCTGATCCTGGCCAGGTTGGTGAGCCCCCAAGCCACCATCCGCTGCACCCGGGGCGAGCCGATCGACCCGCACCACTTCGGCGATCGAGAGGCGTTCAACCGGTACGTCCGCGACTATTACAGCCGCCAGGAAGAGCGGCTGGCGTCGCCCCGCCTAAACTTCAACCCAGGGGGAGGGGCAACCGCGTCGGCCCCTGCGCCCACACCGGCCGGAGATCCTCCAGCACAAGCCGGCGGCGCTGGCGGCGCGTCAAGCTGTCCAAATCACAATGCATCAGGATCTCTGTAATTTGGTTGAAGTCCCTGGCTAAGGAGAGACCGGCCACCCGGGCGTTGCCGAATTGCGAATAGCACCGCATCAGAACCGGAATCCGGAAGGACTCTTGATAGCGCTCCCGAAGGTTTCGTTCGAGTTCGCCCAAGTGCACGGCTACCAAACGGCCCGACACAAGGGGGACGGAAAGGAAAGGGTCGGACACGGAGGGCTCGGAGGGCTCCTCGGGCAGGGTCAGGGGATGACGGGGGGAGGGGACCGCCAAGGGATCTCGGTAAGGGGCGGCCAGAAGCGAGGTGAGAAAGCGGCGATTGAGAGCATCGCCATGGGCGAAGTGGTTGTAGGAAACCATCCCCAGCAGGTGGTGATGGCCTGTGGCCAAGGGAAGGCTCACCATCCCCTGCAACAACACCATCAGCACCTGGCTGGTGCGCTGGTAGGGGGGGGCGACGAACGTGCGACCGATTTCCGCGTAAGCAAGCCCCCGCTCGCGCAGGCTGAGGTCCAAACCCGGGTAGCAGTGTTCGAGATAGGAGAGGCGCCCATCGCGAGGCCCCCTTTGCCAGCGGGAAAGGGCCATCCGCAAGCACCCGGCGAGGGCACGGCCCTGGCGATCCCACACCAGAAGATGCCAGTAGTGGCCGTCGCGGCCATCCAGGTCCACGTCGCTGGGACCATGGGGGGAGACGTGCCGGTAGGTCAGGGCGCGTTCAGCACCGACCCAGGGAGCCACCCCCTGGAACTGCTCGGGCGAGAGGAAATAGGCAGTGAAGCGGTCGTTTCCAAAGCAGGGCTCGACCTCAAGAAGATCAACGGAAAACGGGGGAGCAGGGGGTTGGGACACCCAGGGGGTACGGGAGGTGGGCCTGATGGAAGTATCCCCACCTTCTTCCTCCTAGGGTCTCAAGGCGTCCTCGTCAAGCGTCTTGACGGAACTGCCCGGATTTTCGATCGCTGTCCCCGGCGAGCGGATCGCCCTGCTCCATCAGTCGGCAGGCTCGACCATCGACCACTTTCTGCGGGGTCCACTGGAGAGCGCAGGGGCCCGGATTGTGGAGGTCGATTCGGCCCGGGCGCCCGATCGGGCCACCCTCCTGGCGCTGGGGGGGTGCCGCCTGGTGGTGCTGGTGCGCTATCTCCCCCGGCCGTGGCAGGCCCCCGTCGAGCGGCTGCGCCGCGGCGGCACGATGGTCGTGTTCTTGATGGATGACGATCTTCTCGATCCGGCCGTGCTCGCCGACCTTCCCCGCGCCTACCGGCATCGGCTCTGGCAGCGGGTGACCCGTCTGCACCGACGGCTGCCGGGACTCGTGGATCGCCTCTGGGTGACCAGTGCGGTGCTCGCCGACAAGTACGCCCCCCTGGGGGCCGAACGGATCCCCCTGCATCCCCATCCCGACCTGCTGGCGGGGCGGCCACGCCTGCAGCTGGCCTATCTGGGCACCAGCGTCCACGAGCCGGAATGGGGGTGGCTGCTGCCGCTGTTGGAGGAATTGCAGCACCGCCACGCCCACACCCACGTGGAACTGTTCGGCGACCACCAATGCAACCGGCGCTTTCGCCACCTGCCGCGGGTGCGCATCCTCCATCCGATGCGCTGGCCCAATTTCCTGGCGGAGACCGGCCCGGGCCGGGTGGACATCCTGCTCACCCCGCTGCTGGCCTCCCGCTTCAACGCCAGCCGGGCGCCGGTGAAGGTGATCGACGCCGCTCGCTGCCATGCTGCCGGTCTCTACTCCAACCGGGCCCCTTACCAGGGCTTTGTGCGCCATGGGCTCGATGGCCTGCTGTTCGACGACGATCCCGCCAGCTGGCTGGCGGGGATTGAGCGCCTGATCGGCGATCCCCGCGAGCGCCAGCGCCTGGCGGAGGGGGGACGGCAGCGAGCCCTGGAGCTGCTGCGGGGCCCGGGCCGTTAGCTGGCCAATCGCCGTGGCCGTCGCCGCACCCATCCCGTAGCGTTTTGCAACGCGATTACGTTTCGATCAATGCGCACCCCACGGCTCCGCCTGGCCTCTGTTTTTGGCCAGGTTCTTGCCACGGCCGGCGGCCTGGCGGTGGTGGTGGGCGCCGCGGCCCTGCCGTCGCTTGGCCAAAGCCAGGCCCCGGGCGGGTCCCCGCCCTCCAGCCGGGCGGCGGCCGCGGCGGAAACCCCGGTGCGCTACCGACTGGGCCCCGGCGACCGACTGCGCATGAGCGTGTTTCGGATGGAGGGCTACGAAACCACCTCGGAGGTGATGAGCGACGGCAGCCTCAACCTCCCGCGGCTCGGCTCGGTGTCGGTGTGGGGCCTGACGATGGACGAGGCACGCGAGCGCATCAGCCGTGGCTACGCCACGATCCTGCGCCGGCCGATCGTGTACCTCGACCTGTTGGCGGCCCGTCCGGTGCGGGTTTCCATCACCGGGGAGGTGCAGCGGCCCGGGCTCTACAGCATCGGCCAGGGCGGCACCTACCAGCTGACGAGCAGCGGCAGCGGTGGCAGCAGTCCCAGTAGCCCCGCGATCCAGACCTCCGGCTGGCCGACCCTTGTGGATGGGGTGCAAAAGGCCGGCGGTCTCACCGCCCATGGCGACTTGCGGCGGGTCACAGTCCTGCGGCCCAGCGGCGGTCCCGGGTCCCCGGTTCGCCGGATGCAATTCGACTTTTTGCAAGTGCTGGAAACCGGCGGACCCACCGTCA
>JBIPMZ010000155.1:0-5703 GCA_044376165.1 Cyanobium sp. | reverse complement strand
GCGTCCTGATTCCCCGGGCCGAACAACTCAGCGAGACGGAGCTGCTCAAGGTGGCCTCCTCCACCTTCGCCCCGGACACCATCAGCGTGAATGTGGTGGGGGAGGTGGAGCGGCCCGGAGCCCAGTCGGTGAAAGCCAACAGCCCCCTCTCCCAGGCCCTCCTCTCCGCCGGTGGTCTCACCCGTCGCGCCGACGGCGGCAAGGTGCGACTGCTGCGGATGGAGCCCAACGGCACGATCCGCCAAAGCACCGTGGGCTACAACCCCGCCGCGCCGATGGGGTCCCAGGCCAACCCGCCGTTGCAGCAGGGCGACGTGGTGGTGGTGGATCGCCACGGCTGGGCCAAAGCCAACGACAGCCTGCGCTCGGCGGTGGAGCCCATCGCGCCGCTGGTGAATGCCGGCTCGCTGTTCCGGCTGCTGGGCTTCCCCTTCTGAGGCCTGCGGGCTGAGGCCCTACGGTGCAGCCGTTCCATCCCCCTGCCGGCGCCCGGCTCGCTGATGTGACCCTGCGGTTCTTCAACACCCTCACCCGCACGCTGGAGGCGTTTGAGCCGCGCGAGCCCGGGAAGGTGAGCATCTACTGCTGCGGCGTCACCGTCTACGACCTCTCCCACCTGGGCCATGCACGCAGCTACATCGCCTGGGACGTGCTGCGTCGCTACCTCACCTGGCGGGGCTACGCGGTGACCTTCGTCCAGAATTTCACCGACATCGACGACAAGATCCTGCGCCAGGCGGCGGCCGAGGGCAGCTCGATGGAGACCGTCAGTGAGCGCAACATCAATGCCTACCTGCGCGACATGGACGCCCTGCAGGTGCTGCGGCCGGATCGGATGCCCAGGGCCACCCGCTGCCTGGAGGGCATCCGCCGCCTGATCGCCGAGCTGGAGCACCGCGGGGCGGCCTATTCCGCCGATGGCGACGTGTACTTCTCGGTGAAGAGCAAGGCCGACTACGGCAAACTCAGCGGTCGCTCCCTGGAACAGCAGCAGGAGGGGGCCAGCGGCCGCACCCGGGAGGAGGAGGGGAGCCGCAAGCGCCATCCCTTCGACTTCGCCCTGTGGAAAGGCGCCCGCCCCGGGGAGCCCTCCTTCCCCTCCCCCTGGGGGGAGGGCCGGCCGGGGTGGCACATCGAATGCTCGGCGATGGTGCGAGAGGAGCTCGGCGAGAGCATCGACATCCACCTGGGCGGGGCCGATCTGATCTTTCCCCACCACGAAAACGAGATTGCCCAGTCGGAGACGGCCACCGGTCAGCCCTTGGCTCGCTACTGGCTGCATAACGGCATGGTCAACGTAGGGGGCGAGAAGATGTCGAAATCCCTCGGCAACTTCACTACCATTCGCGCCTTGCTCGCCAGCGGCGTCGAACCGATGGGCCTGCGGCTGTTTGTGCTGCAAGCCCACTACCGCAAGCCGCTCGACTTCACCGCCGAGGGGCTGGCGGCGGCGGCGGCCGGTTGGGCGGTGCTGCAGGCCGCGCTGGAGGTGGGCAAGAACGAGGGGGTGGGCTGGGATTCCGCCGAATCGCCCCCTGCGCTCCGCGCGTCCACGGCGGCGGCGGAGCTGGCGGCGGCGCGGGAGCGCTTCATCACCGCGATGGACGACGACCTCAACACCGCCGCAGCCCTGGGGGAGCTCTTTGAGCTGGCCCGCCCCCTGCGCTCCCTCGCCAACAGGCTGCGCAGCGGGGATGCCCCCGCCCAGGCCGACCGAGATCTGGCCGATCGCTGGCGGTTGCTGGTGGAACTGGCAGGCGTGCTGGGACTTGACTCCCGAGAAAGGGGCGAAGCGGAGGGCGCCGCCGGGGCGAGCGACACCGATCAAGAGCAACGCCTGCGGGAGCGCCTGTTGCAGCGTCTGGAGGCCAAGCGAAGGCGGGACTTCGCCACCGCCGACCGGCTCCGGGCAGAGATCCTGGCCGAGGGGGTGGATCTTTTCGACAAGGGCGGGGTGGGCATCACCACCGCCAGCGGCGGCCCACTCTCCCGGCCGATCACCGTCACGCTCAAGCTGGAGGGCAGCGAAACCCCTCCGGCCTGAGCGCCCCGCCCCCCTTGATCGAAACGCCCCTCACCCCGCTCCAGGCCACCGGCTTCCTGCTGGCAGGCACGGCGGTGATCGGCAACGACGCCCTGCAAACCCTGGGCACCTTCCTGGCGGCCAATCGCGGCCGCATCCCCCGCTTCCTGCAAGCCCTCTATCTCAGCGCCGTGCTCTGCGGGGTGCTGCTGCTGGGCTGGAGCCAGGGCAACGGCGAACCCTCCTGGGGACGGCTTGCCCAGATCCCCCTGCCCGAGCCGCTCGGCTGGGCGGATTTGCTGCCCCCCGTGGCGGTGCTCGCCCTCACCCGGGCGGGGGCGCCGGTGAGCACCTCCTTCCTTGTGCTCACCGCCTTCGCCCCGGGCGGCCTGCAGGCCCTGCTTCGCCAGTCCCTGCTGGGCTACGGACTGGCGCTGCTCACCGGCGCCCTGGTCTACGGCGGCCTGGGCGGGCTGCTGGAGGGAACGCCCGAGGCTTCCCCAAGCGCCCCCCCCACCCCCTCCTCTGCGTCCCCATCTCTCGACCCCCGCTGGCTGCTCCTGCAATGGCTGGCCAGCGGCTGGCTCTGGGGACAGTGGCTGATCCAGGATCTGGCCAATGTTTATGTGTATCTGCCCCGCCAGCTGGGGGCGCTGGAGATGGCGCTCTCCTTGGCGGCGCTCTGCGCCGGGCTGGTCTTGCTGCTGGCCACCGACGGCGGGCCGCTGCAGCGCCTGCTCCTCAGCAAAAGCAACGTCAGCGATCCACGGGCGGGAACGCTGATCAGTGCCGTCTACGGCTTGATCCTCACTGGCTTCGCCGCCGTCAGCCAGCAGCCGTTGAGCACCACGTGGGTGTTCCTGGGGCTTCTGGCCGGGCGGGAGCTGGCCCTGCAGATCCGGTGGCGGGAGAAGCCGGCGGCAGAGGTCGCGAGCCTGATCGGCGCCGACATCGCCCGGGCAGCCCTGGGGCTGGCGGTGAGCGTGGCGGTGGCCCTGGCGGTGCCGGCGTGGCGGCAGCCCTTCTAATCCGCGCTGATCCGGTTGCCTCGGCACTGATCCGGTTGCCTCGGCACGAATCCGGTTGCCTCGGCACTAATCCGGGGCGGGACTGGCTCAGTCCCGCGGCCGGGGCCGGTCCTTCATCATCGTTTCGATGCGGCGCAGGCGCAGCACTGTGGTCTGCCATACCTCCAAGCGAAAACCGGCCTCCGCCGAGCCCGCCTGCGCCTCGCGGCGGCAGCCCTCTAGCAGGGCATCGAGATCCTCACCCCGCTCGTAGGCCTCCCAGAGCTCACGCTCCAGCCGGGCCCGTTCGATGAAATTCCAGCGTCGGAGCCACAGCATGGGGGAGGCGGAGAGATCGGGAGGGGCGGAGGAACACCAGCCGAGGGCCAGCGACGGCCCACCCGGCAGCGGAGCCATCATCAGCCGCCGAAGCCGCGCCTCGCGGCGGCTTGGCAGCACGAGGCGACGGCAAGGCGATGGAGGCGACGGTGAGAGACTGGCGATTCCGCAGGCGAAGGACAGTGACGGTCAAGGTACTCAGCGTGCTGGGCTCCACCGGTTCGATTGGCACCCAGACCCTCGAGATCGTCGAGGAATTCCCCGATCGCTTCCGCGTGGCAGCCCTGACCGCGGGCAACAACCTCGACCTGCTGGTGACGCAGATCCTCCGCCACCGGCCCGAGGTGGTGGCCCTGGCGAACAGCGGCTCCCTCCAGGAGCTGCGCAGCCGGCTGGAGTCTTTAGAACCTCCCCTGCGGCCCGATCCCCTGCCCGAGCTGCTCGGCGGCAACGAGGGGATCTGCGCCGCCGCCGCCTGGCCCAGCGCGGATCTGGTTGTAACGGGAATCGTCGGCTGCGCGGGCCTGCTGCCCACCCTGGCCGCGATCCGGGCCGGCAAGGACCTGGCTCTGGCCAACAAGGAGACCCTGATCGCCGCGGGGCCCGTGGTGCTGCCGGAGCTCGAGCGCAGCGGCTCCCGCCTGCTGCCGGCCGACTCCGAGCATTCGGCGATTTTTCAATGCCTGCAGGGCACCCCCTGGCCGGGCATGGCCCGTCTGTCCCCGGGCCGGCCCACCCCTGGCCTGCGGCGCATCCAGCTGACCGCCTCCGGCGGGGCGTTCCGCGACTGGGACCCGGCGGATCTGGGCAAAGCGACCGTGGCCGACGCCACCAGCCATCCCAACTGGACGATGGGTCGGAAGATCACGGTGGATTCCGCCACCTTGATGAACAAGGGGCTCGAGGTGATCGAAGCCCACTACCTTTTCGGTCTCGGCTACGACCAGATCGAGATCCTGATCCACCCCCAGAGCATCATCCACTCGCTGGTGGAGCTGGCGGATTCCTCGGTGCTGGCCCAGCTGGGCTGGCCGGACATGAAGCTGCCGATCCTCTGCTGCCTCAGCTGGCCGGAGCGGATCGAGACCCCCTGGCCGCGGCTCAACCTGGCCGCGGTCGGCACCCTCAGCTTCCGGCCCCCCGATGCCAGCCGATACCCCTGCATGAATCTGGCCTACGCCGCGGGCCGCACAGGCGGCACCATGCCGGCCGCCCTCAATGCCGCCAACGAGCAGGCGGTGGCCCTGTTCCTGGAGGAGCGGATCCCCTTCCTCGCCATCCCCCGCCTGATCGAGCAGACCTGCGAACGCCACGGACCCGATCTGCGCCGCGACCCCAGCCTCGAGGACGTGCTGGCGGTGGACGCCTGGGCGCGCCGCCAGGTGCTGGAGCTCTCCGCCCCCGCCGCACCGCTCCTACCGGCATGAACCCTGTCGGAATCCGCGTGCAGCACCACCTGCTGCTCTGCGCCACCCCCACCAAGGCCCTCTGCGGCGATCCGTCGGTGGGGGCCGCCAGCTGGCAGCGGCTGAAGGAGCTGGTGCGGGATTTGGGGCTGGAGGATCCGACCCGACCGCAGGGGGTGGTGTTGCGCAGCAAGGCCGACTGCCTGCGGGTCTGCCGCGACGGGCCGGTGCTGTGGATCTGGCCGGAGGGCTGGATTTACGGGGGCGTGTCGGTCGAGCGAATCGAGCGGATCGTGCACGAGCATCTGCTGGCCGGCCGGCCGGTGCAGGAGTGGATTCTCGGCTGCTCCCCCTTCACCAGCCCGGCGGCAGGCCCCTCGGCGACTTTCGCGGCAGGCCCCTCCGTCCCCTGAACCCTCAGGCCGCCCTCAGCCGCTCCGCCAGCCAGGCCGCCGTCAGCCGATCGGACCAGCACGCCAGCCGCCCATCCCCCACCCCGTGGAACCCGCAATGGCCGCCACCGCGGGTCACGACGACCTCGAGCTCCGGCAGCGAGGCTCCGCCAGCCCGCTGCGGGCGCAGGAGGTCCGCCAGCTCCCGGGTGGGACCGGCCGGCACCCAAGGGTCGTCGGCGGCGTGGAGCAGAAGGGTGGGGGGCCCGGGCGGCTGCCTATCCGGGGCCAGAACCCCCTGCCGCAGCGCCGCCAGGGGACTGGCGGCGCTGTAGTAGTGATCCACCGAGGCATGGCCCCAGCGGGGGGCGGTGATGCAGGCGTCAAACTGGCGGATCGTGCGGGGACGGTCGGCACCGCATAGCCGCCGCCGCTCCGCCTCGCTCAAGCCGCGGCGATCCGCCAGCGTCTGCTCCCGCAGGCGGCGCACCAGCCAGGCCTGGTAGGGGGCATTGCGGAGGCGGGCGAACGCGGCG
>JBIPMZ010000209.1:0-4599 GCA_044376165.1 Cyanobium sp. | reverse complement strand
GTCGCCACTTTGCCAGCCGGCTGATGACGGGCACCGGCAAGTACCCCAGCCGGGCGGTGATGCAGGCCAGCCTGCAGGCCAGCGGCTGCGAGATCGTGACCGTGGCCGTGCGGCGCGTGCAGAGCCAAGCCTCGGGGCATGAGGGGCTGCTGGAGGCGATCGACTGGCAGCGCCACTGGATGCTGCCCAACACCGCGGGCTGCGCCACGGCGGAGGAGGCGGTGCGGGTGGCCCGCCTGGGCCGGGAGCTGGCGCGCCTGGCGGGACAGGAGGACAACACCTTCGTGAAGCTGGAGGTCATCCCCGACAGCCGCCACCTGCTGCCGGATCCCTTCGGCACCCTGGCGGCGGCGGAACAGCTGGTGAAGGAGGGCTTCACGGTGCTGCCGTACATCAACGCCGATCCGCTGCTGGCCAAACGGCTGGAGGAGGTGGGCTGCGCCACGGTGATGCCGCTGGGCTCCCCCATCGGCTCAGGCCAGGGGATCCGCAACGCCGCCAACATCGGCCTGATCCTGGAGAGCGCCCGGGTGCCGGTGGTGGTGGACGCGGGGATCGGGGTCCCCAGCGAGGCGGCCCAGGCGATGGAGATGGGGGCCGATGCCCTGCTGATCAACAGCGCCATCGCCCTGGCGGGGGATCCGGTGGCCATGGCCCGGGCGATGGCGCTGGCCACCCGCGCGGGCCGGCTGGCGTTCCGGGCCGGACGGCTGCCGCTGCGCCCGGAGGCCAGCCCCAGCTCGCCGAGCCAGGGGCGAGTGGGAGCCTGAGGAGCGGGGTGGAGGCCTGAGGGGCGCAGGGCTCTGCAGGGCCTCCGCGGGACTGTGACGAACCATTCCGGATCGGGGATGGATCCAGAGGGGGTCCATAGCGTTTGCTCAGTTGCATCCGCAGCCATGCAGGTCACGGAAGAGGACGGCGGCCGGCTCAACGCCTTCGCCAAGGAGCCCCGGATGGTGGTGATGGAGAAGGGCGAGGGGGGCGCGCGCCTCACCCGCCTGGTGCTGATCGGCGCCCTGGTGCTGGGGCTGGTGCTCGCGGGGATCGCCGCCGGGATCCGCTGAGGGCGCCGCCGCTCGGATGGGGCCGGAGGCCTGTAGTAGCTTGACCGCGCTGAGCATCGGCTCGTTCAGGAGACACGGGTGAAGGTTTTCGTTCTCGGCGGCGACGGCTTCTGCGGGTGGCCCTGCGCGGTGAACCTGGCGGACGCCGGCCACGATGTGGTCATCGTCGACAACCTCAGCCGGCGCAAGATCGACATCGACCTGGGCGTCGAGTCGCTCACGCCGATCGCCACCATCTTCGAGCGGCTGCGAGCCTGGGAGCAGGTGGGGGGTCGGGCGATGCGCTTCGTGCCCCTCGACATCGCCCGCGAATACGAACGGCTGCTGGAGCTGCTGCGCGCCGAGCGGCCGGACGCGGTGGTGCACTTCGCCGAACAGCGGGCCGCTCCCTATTCGATGAAGACGAGCGCCAGCAAGCGCTACACCGTAGACAACAACGTCAACGGCACCCACAACCTGCTGGCCGCGATCGTGGAGAGCGGCCTCAACATTCATATCGTCCATTTGGGCACGATGGGGGTGTATGGCTACGGCTCCCACCGGGGCGCCACCATTCCCGAGGGTTATCTCACGGTGGAGGTTCCACAGCCGGATGGCAGTCGCTTCACCGAGAAGATTCTGCATCCCACCAACCCGGGCAGCGTCTATCACATGACCAAGACGCTGGATCAGCTGTTGTTTTTCTACTACAACAAAAACGACGGCATCCGCATCACGGATCTGCACCAGGGCATCGTCTGGGGCACCAACACCGCGCTCACCGAAAGGGATCCCCGGCTCACCAATCGCTTCGACTACGACGGCGATTACGGCACGGTGCTCAACCGCTTCCTGATGCAGGCAGCGATCGGCTATCCGCTCACCGTGCATGGAACGGGCGGCCAGACCCGCGCCTTCATCCACATCCGCGATTCGGTGCGGTGCGTGCAACTCGCCCTGGAGCACCCTCCCACCGCCGGGGAGAAGGTGAAGATCTTCAACCAGATGACGGAAAGCCACCGCGTCGCCGATCTGGCTGAGAAGGTGGCTGCCCTCACCGGCGCCCGGGTCGACCACCTGCCCAATCCCCGCAACGAAGCGCTGGAAAACGATCTCATCGTCGACAACCGTTGTTTTCTGGAGTTGGGCCTGCAGCCCACCACCCTCGACGACGGTCTGCTCACCGAGGTGGTGGACGTGGCGCGCCGCTGGGCGGATCGCTGCGACCGCTCCAAGATCCCCTGCCGCTCCGCCTGGACGAGCCGCCAGGCGGAAGCCATCCGCTCCGGGGGCTGAGGGACGCGACCGCGACTGTGAAGATCGCTTTTTTCACCGAAACCTTCCTGCCCAAGGTTGACGGCATCGTCACGCGGCTGACGAAAACGATCCAGCACCTGGTCGCCCTCGGCGATGAGGTGCTGGTGTTCTGTCCGGAGGGGGCCCCGGACAGCTGGATGGGGGCCCGGGTGATCGGCGTGCCGGCGATGCCCCTGCCCCTGTACCCGGAACTCAAGCTGGCCCTGCCGCGGCCCGCCGTTTCGGAGGCACTGGATCGGTTCCGCCCCGATCTGGTGCATGTGGTCAATCCGGCGGTGCTGGGATTGGGGGGCATCTGGCTGGCGAAGACGCGCAACCTCCCCCTGGTGGCGAGTTACCACACCCATCTGCCGAAGTATCTGGAGCACTACGGCATGGGCATGCTCGAACCCCTCCTCTGGGAGCTGCTCAAGGCTGCCCACAACCAAGCCCGCCTCAACCTCTGCACCTCCACCGCGATGGTGGAGGAACTGCGGGAGAAGGGCATCCAGCACACCGCCCTCTGGCAGCGCGGCGTGGACACCGAGCTGTTCCGCCCCAACCTGGCCAGCCCGGCGATGCGACGGCACCTGCACGGCGGCCGCGACGACACCGGCCATCTGCTGCTCTACATCGGCCGGCTGTCCGCGGAGAAGCAGATCGAGCGGATCCGGCCGGTGCTGGAGGCGATGCCTGAGGCGCGCCTGGCCCTGGTGGGAGATGGCCCCCACCGCCAGCAGCTGGAGAGGGTGTTCGAGGGAACCGCCACCACCTTTGTGGGCTACCTGGCCGGGGAGGAGCTGGCCTCCGCCTACGCCAGCGGCGATGCCTTCCTCTTCCCGTCCAGCACCGAAACCCTGGGCCTGGTGCTGCTGGAATCGATGGCCGCCGGCTGCCCGGTGGTGGGGGCGGAACGGGGCGGCATCCCCGACATCGTCACGGACGGCATCAACGGCTGTCTCTACGACCCCGACGACGGCGACAGCCTCACCGCAGCGGTGCGACGGCTGTTGGGAGACCCGGCGCAGCGCCGCACCTTGCGGCTGGCGGCCCGCCAGGAGGCCGAGCGCTGGGGGTGGGCCGGCGCCACCGAGCAGCTGCGCGGCTACTACCGCCGGGTGCTGGGTCAGCGGACGCTGGAGGTAGCGGCCTGAGCGGCGGGGGCTCCGGCCCCGGAGGCACCCCGAAACCAGGTGGTCATCAAGGCTTTGACCATCGGTACCGCCACGGTGCCGCCATAACCGCCGCTGTTCTCTCCGAAGGCGACGATCACCAGATCGGGATGGCCGGCCGGTGCATAGCCGCCGAACCAGGCGTGGTCCGGGCGGGGCGGATCCTCGGCCGTGCCCGTCTTGCCGGCCACCGGGGGCAAAGACTTGTCGTTGAGGATCGTGGCGGTGCCTTCCGTAACCACCATCCTCAGACCCTGCCGCAGCACCCGCAGGGTCTGGGGCTTGAGGCCGATCGTGCGCCTGGGCCTTGAGCCCTCCACCAGATGGGGGGTGACGAGGGTGCCGCCGTTGGCGACAGCGGCGTAGAGACGGGCCATCTGGAGGGGGGTGACGGTCACCGCCCCCTGGCCGATGGCGGAGGTGATCGTGTCGACAGACGTCCAGGGCTCGCCCAGCGCCTTCCGCTTCCAGGCGGGATCCCCCAGCAGGCCGGGGCTCTCCTCCTCGCGCAGCTCCACGCCGGTGTAGTCGCCGTAGCCCATCCGGCGGGCGGCGCGGAAAAGCTCCCGGGGCCCCACCACCAAACCCAGCTTGTAATAGAAGCTGTTGCTGCTCACCGCCAAGGCCTTCTGGAAGCCGATGGCGCCGAAGGCACCGTGGTCGCCGTAGCACTGGCCGTCGTAGCAGAACTGCCCCACCGTCGGGATCGTGGAGTCGGGTCCATAGCGCCCGGATTCCAGTCCCGCGATGGTGCTGACAATTTTGAAGGTGCTGGCCGGGGGGAAGGCCCGCAGGGCGCGGTTGAGCATGGGCGCCTCGGGCCGGTTCAAGTCGTTCCACTGGGCCAGGGTGGGGCCCTCGGCGAAGATGTTGGGGTCGAAGGTGGGACGGCTGGCGATCGCGCGAATCGCGCCCGTGCGGGGGTCGAGGGCGACGATCGCCCCCTTGCGCACCCCGTCGAGGGCCCGCTCGGCAGCTTGCTGCAGGGGGAGATCGAGGGTGAGGCGCAGATCGCGGCCGGCGCGGGCGGGCCGGTCCCCCAGCACCCGCTGCACCTGGCCCGCGGCATCCACCTCCAGCTGCTGTCC